>CAXYKR010000029.1:0-16541 GCA_964277815.1 uncultured Mucilaginibacter sp.
GATTTGCAGGCTTTTTGGTTAATCATATAGAAAAGGAAACACCTGCGGCGGCGGCACCCGACATCCGGTTTGGCAAAAACGAACAGCAGGCACAAAATTTAGCTTATCAGATTGATAATAGCATAGCGCGTTTATTTATCTACATGAGCCGCTATGCAAAGTCGTACGTAAAAAAGGCTTTGGACGGTACGCCTTTACAAACTGCCGAAGATTTTACCTGCCTGGCTATTTTGCTCACCCACGATAACATGTCGAAAGGTGACCTGATTAGCCGGAATTTACAGGAAAAGACTTCCGGTACCGAGGTTATACGCCGCTTAATTAACGCTGACTTGGTAAAGCAATGGGACGATGATAAAGACAAACGCGGCAAGCGGATATCCATCACCGAAACCGGCAGGCAATTGTTGTATAAAGTTTTTGGCGACATGGACCACGTAGGTCAGATTATTACCGGCGATTTAAGCTTGTCCGAAAAACTGGTGCTTCAGCATTTGTTGCAAAAGCTCGAAAGCTTCCACTATCAACAGCACGAACAAAAAACTATCACTTCCAAAGCCGATTTGCTCGAGTTTAAAAAAGCATAAGTAGCGGTTTAGTTGCATAAACTCTGTTTTTATGAGCGGTCGTATTCACTATATTTGAATAAATACCGGTTATCAAACTTCTTTGTCATGCATTTTGAACAGCAAACGCCATTAAATACGTTTCTAAATATTCTTTTTGACCGCTACAAGGAAAAAGTACCTGCGGTTAAAAAGATTACCGAGGCTCTTGTTGCGCAGGGCGTAGTAGCATCGCAGCAAGACATTGTAAACGACCATATTGCCTTTCGCACACTTGGTGTACCGCATTTGGGTATCCAGTCTTTCGAAAAGATTTTCCTGCATCATGGTTATCAAAAGCGCGATTACTATTATTTTGAAGGCAAGAAGCTGAATGCTTACTGGTATGCACCGCCGTCCGACCAATACCCGCGCATTTTTATGAGCGAGTTGGTGGTAGACGATTTATCTGAGCAGGCTCAGCAGATTATCCGCCGGTATACCGACCCCATAAAGGCCGACCCGGTTGACCAACTGGATTTGAACAATGGGGAGCAGATAGGGGAGTTTTTTCACCAATCATTATGGCCGCTACCATCCAAACAAGACTATGAGTTGTTACTGGCCGAAAGCGAGTATGCAGCCTGGGTAATTCATAACCGTTACTATTTAAACCATTATACCATCAGCGTGCATGCGCTTAAAGACGGGTATAACCATATTGAAGAGTTTGATGCTTTTGTGGAAGGCTTAGGCATCAGGCTCAATACTTCGGGTGGTAAAATTAAAGTCAGTGGTGACGGTTTGTTGAAGCAGAGCAGTACGGTAGCCGAAATGCAAGAGGCCACTTTTGCCAACGGCGAAACCATGAGCATAGCCGGCAGTTATGTAGAATTTGCCGAAAGACTGCCCTTGCCCGAATATGCCGATATGCCTGCGGATCAGCTAACAACTGCTTATCGCCGTAACGGTTTTGAAACTAACAATGCCGATAAAATTTTTGAGAGTACTTACACTGGGCAAACCAAAGCATAATTGATGCAGCAAAATTTAGCGCAGCTGGCAGGCGAGTTACAGGGAGAGTTATTTTACGACCTCACCATGCGTACCCTGTATGCAACTGATGCATCGGCCTATGCCGAAATGCCGTTGGCTGTTGCCTTGCCGCAAACTATCGATGATTTAAAAAAGCTGATTGCTTTTGCCCGTGTGCACCGGGTACCACTCATTCCGCGCACGGCAGGTACATCGCTGGCCGGGCAGGTGGTGGGCAGCGGCATCGTGGTAGATGTCTCCAAACACTTTACAAGAATACTGGAAGTAAACGCCGCAGAAAGATGGGTGAGGGTGCAGCCGGGTGTAGTGCGCGATGAACTGAACCTATTCTTAAAACCTTACGGCTTACTATTTGGCCCGGAGACATCGACAGCTAATCGGGCCATGATTGGCGGGATGGTAGGCAACAATTCTTGCGGCTCAAATTCTATTGTTTATCATAGCACCCGCGAGCATACTTTAGAGGTGAAGGCGCTGTTAAGCGACGGTTCTGAAGCGGAGTTTAAGTCGCTTGGTTTCGACGACTTCATTACAAAGTGTTCGGGAGATACGCTCGAGGCCGAAGTTTATCGTAACATCCGTAGCCTGCTCAGCGATTATCAAAATCAAGTACAAATCCGGCGCGAGTTTCCTAAAAAAAGCATTACGCGGCGTAATACCGGCTACGCCATTGATGTGTTGTTAGATGCTAACCCGTTTACCGCAGACGGAGAAGATTTTAATTTTTGTAAGCTGCTGGCCGGCTCCGAAGGTACACTGGCTTTTATTACCGAAATTAAACTTAACCTTGAGCCTCTGCCGCCCAAAGAGAGCGGTTTGCTCTGCGTGCATTTTAATACTGTTGACGAAGCCTTGCGGGCTAACCTAGTTGCTTTGCAATATCAGCCCCGGGCCAGTGAGCTGATAGACCATTATATTCTGGAGTGCACCAAAGATAATCTGGAGCAAAGCCAAAATCGGTTTTTTGTACAAGGCGACCCTGGGGCGGTATTAGTAGTTGAATACGCCGGTAATACCCGTGATGAAGTAAAGGTTGTTGCCGCAAAAGCGGAAGCTGATATGCGGGCGGCTGCCTTGGGCTATCATTTTCCATTACTGTTTGGTGAGGATACCCAGCGGATATGGAAACTCCGTAAGGCTGGGTTGGGCTTGTTAAGCAATTTGCCCGGTGATGATAAAGCCGTACCGGTTATTGAAGATACGGCGGTTGATGTGCAGGATTTGCCGGCCTATATCCGCGATTTTAACGAGATACTTAAAAAGCACGGCTTATATTCAGTACATTATGCGCATGCCGGTTCGGGCGAGTTGCACTTGCGGCCCATTCTCAATTTAAAAACTGCCGAAGGCAATCGCTTATTCAGGCTAATTGCTCAGGAAATAGCGGCCTTGGTAAAAAAATACGGCGGTTCGCTAAGCGGTGAGCACGGCGATGGGCGCTTACGCGGTGAATTTATCGAGCAGATGATAGGCAGCCACAATTACAGCTTGCTTAAATCTGTTAAACAAGCTTGGGATCCAAATTATATTTTTAATCCGGGCAAAATAGTAGATACGCCGCCCATGAATACCATGCTGCGGTATCAGCCCGGCCAGCAAGTGCCCGATTTTAAAACTTATTTTCGTTATCAAAATCAAAACGTATTGCAGCATGCCGAGCAGTGCAATGGCTCGGGCGATTGTCGCAAGTCGCACTTGATGGGTGGCACCATGTGCCCGTCGTACATGGCTACCCACAACGAAAAAGATACTACCCGTGCCCGTGCTAACATGCTTCGCACCTTCTTAACCCAATCGGATAAGCTTAACCGCTTTGACCATGCTGAAATGAAAGAGGTGATGGATTTATGCTTGAGCTGCAAAGGCTGTAAATCGGAGTGCCCTTCAAATGTTGACATGGCCAAACTCAAGGCTGAGTTTTTACAGCATTACCAAGATGCCAACGGCGTGCCTTTACGATCAAGGTTGATTGCCAATTATACGGCATCAGCTAAGTTGGGTGCTATAATACCAGGCCTGTATAATTGGGTGATGACGCAGTCATTTGTAAGCAGCGTAATGAAGCGCATAGTTGGTTTTGCACCAAACAGAAGCATGCCCACACTACATCAGTTTACCTTAAAAAGCTGGTACAAAAAGCATATTACAAGACGGCAAACTTCAAATTTTGACAAAGGCCGGGTTCATCTTTTTTGTGATGAGTTTACCAATTATCAGGATACTGCCATCGGCATCAAAGCCATACTGCTACTGGAACGTTTAGGTTACGAGGTCATCATCCCTGACCATACCGAGAGCGGTCGTGCACATATTTCTAAAGGATTATTGCGCCAAGCCAGGCAAATTGCTCACCGCAACGTGACCTTATTAGGCGATAAAACTACAGATGAAAGCCCATTGATAGGGGTAGAGCCTTCAGCTATCCTAACTTTTAGAGACGAGTATCCTGATTTGGTCTACGACAGTCATTTGCAGGCTGCCCAACAGTTAGCTAAGCGCAGTTTTTTAATTGATGAGTTTTTGGCCACAGAAATTAAAAAGGGTAACATCTCAGCAGCACAATTTAAGGATGATGCCAGGGTGATTAAGCTGCATGGCCATTGCCAGCAAAAAGCCTGGTCGGCACTAAGTGCTACACAGCAAATTTTGTCATTACCTGCAAATTATAGGGTAGAAACCCTTGCTTCGGGATGTTGTGGTATGGCCGGCTCTTTTGGTTATGAGAAAGAGCATTACGAAATTTCGATGCAGATAGCAGGACTGGTGTTGTTGCCTGCCGTACGTAATCAGGTTAAAGATGTTATTATTGCCGCGACAGGCACCAGTTGCCGCCATCAAATTAAAGATGGTGCAGGGATTAAAGCCCTGCACCCTGTAGAAATTTTGTTTGATGCTTTGAGATAAAACAACCGCAATTAAGGCTTTAATAATCTCACCTCGTAAATATTGGCAATGGCCGATTGTGGCGCTGCTACAAATTTTACTTCCAATTGTTTATCCTTTAATACCTGTTGCGGTAACTGATAGTCTACATCATTAAAATCATTACCACTGTTGCCTTCTAATTTTACCGATGTTACTAATTGCTGGTTAACATAGATATCGAAGTTGCGGTTCTTTTCGCGGCCAAAGTAAGTGAGCCTTAATTTATTGGCGTTTTGGGCCGGATTTTTCAATACATAGCTAAACCAACCGCTGCCATTACGGAAATGCCTTTCCTGAAACGAGCCGTTTTCCGTTTTTTCGCCTTTGAACTGGTGGTCAGTTTCTGGTTGCTGTTCACCGGTATTCACCAGGTCAACTGTTTTTAAATCCAGTTGCTGTTTTTTTTCTTCTTTGGCTTTCATGGCCGCTACCAGCGCAGGTAATTTTTCTGACGTGGTATATGGCCAATAAAGTACATACCGTTTGTCTTGCAGTGTAAAGAAGGGTACCAGTTTAAGATTTTTATATTTATCCTGATAAATCAGCTTGTCGGCATCGTAAGTTAAGGGTTGCTTTTCGGGGGCAAGGGCGCTGGCCATCGGGTTTGAGGTTGATACCAGTAGCGGAGCCTCGTCCAGCGGCAGCATCGGGCCGGAGGCAATGTGGCCCATACGGCTGCCATCGGCCTCTAAACCAACTTCGTTCTGGGTGCCCATGTCGGCAGCCAGTACAATAGGGCCATGTAAAAAGGCAACGTAATTAGAGCCGTCAGGTAAAACTTCGCTGGTGTTATGCATAGGCAAGGTAACTGTAATTTTATCGCCTGTTTTCCAGGTACGGTTTATACTGGCGTATCCCAAAGCATCTTTGGCCAAGCTTTGTGATTGTCCGTTTACTTTAACTTGCATCTGCCTGGCACTTACCCATGATGGATACCTGAAGCGCATGGCAAACCGGCTGGGTTTGTTTAGTTTTAACGTTAAAGCCGACTGTTCGCTATACGGGAACGTGGTTTGTTGCGTAAGGCTAAGCCCCTTTTGTTTCCAATTGAGTTCGGAGGCGATAAACAGGTTTACCAGTAAATCGTTACCCTGGTGAGCATAAATCAGCTCGCCGTATTTGCCGTGGTTTTCTAAACCCGAACCTACACAGCACCAAAAACTTTCCTGCGGATTAGAGTATACCCGGTAGTGCCCAGGGCGCATCGGCGTAAAATAAACAAACCCACCTTCGGGGCGCTGCGACGAAAGAATATGGTTATAAAGCGTACGCTCATAGTAATCAATGTAAGATGACGTCGGATTGCTCAAAAACAAATCGCGCGTCAGCTTCAGCATATTGTAGGAGTTGCAGGTTTCCGGCCCCTCGCGCGATTCAATCATCGACGAAAAATTATCCGCAGGGTTAAAATGCTCCCTTACGCTGTTGCCGCCTATGGCTACCGTGCGATGATTCACTACCGTTTGCCAAAAAAAGGCAGCAGCACTGTTATAACTCGTATCGCCGCTTAACTGGGCAATACGTTCAAAACCAATAACTTTAGGTATTTGCGTATTGGCATGTATGCCGGTTAGTTCATCTTTATGTGCTTCTAAAGGTTGAAGGATAGCTTTGTGCGAAAACCGGCGGGCCATTTCCATGTACTTCTTATTCCCGGTGATGCCGTAAACATTGGCAAATACCTCGTTCAATCCGCCATGCTCGCTGCGCAACATGGTTTGCACCTGCTCGTCGGTTAGTTTAGCGGTGGTGTTATAAAACCAATCGGTCAGCTTAAGCAGCATGTTGCGGGCAGTGGCGTTGCCAGCAACCGTGTAAGCATCGTACAAACCGGCAAACAGTTTATGAATATTGTATAGCGGTACCCATTTATTATTGAGCCCGAAGCTGTTGGCGTTAATGTTGCCTTTTTCAATTTCCTGCCACATGGCTTTGCCGCCGGGGATGCCGCCTACGTATCCGTTGCCGTTACTATCCTGGCATCGTTTTAACTCAGACAGCATGTAGTCGAGCTTTTTCTTTACTTCGGCGTTACCGGTAGAGGCATACATGAGCGACAAGGCCGAAAGGTAATGCCCACCAATGTGCCCGTCGAGCCCGGTGTTTTCCCAGTTACCGTACGAGGGAGCTTTCGGAGTTAAGCCGGCTTCTTTTAGGTAGGGTGCCAGTAAGCGGTCGGGGTTGAGCGACAGCATGTACTTCATGTCGGTTTGCTGGGCCTGCTCAAAAGGGCTTTTCAGCAAACGTACATCACTGAGCGGAAAGCTCTGAACCGGTTTTACCTGCGCTATGCCTTGCGCTGCCCACATGCCAATGAAAGCAGTCGCGATAATTTTTTTTATCATCATTACTCGCTGTAAAGCAGAAATTTACGAATTAGTAAAAGTATAAAGGAGCAGCTACCTATGTAGCTGTAATTGGTTAATTGTCAAATCTACAATTAAAACGAAATAACTACAAACAATATTGTAATCGTTACAAAATCAAATAACTGCCTGAATACCATCATTGATAACGACACCAAAAAATCACTATTATATAGGATAGCAGGTTGGTAAATAAACGACTTTCAAAATACGTTATCGTATCATAGCAGCAATACATCAATACGATGAGCATGCACACGGTGCAGTTTCTCCGACCAGGCAAATACCGTAAACTGGCCATCTTGAGAGGCTACCAGGGCAACGGCATCATGCTGGTCGTGCACAAATTGGGCGGCGGCCAGGTGGCGGGTGCCGCCATTTTGGGCCGGATGCATACGGGTAGCCTGCGCACCGGCCACGGGTTCGGTCATGATAATTTCTTCTACCGGCACGCTATGGGCAGAGCGGGCCACTTTGGCACCGAAGGCCAGCAAATCATAATGCTGGGTTATCACCGTCGCGCCATCAACGGCCGTAAAGCCACCAATAATATCAATAGCCTGCAGCAGGGATTCCTTCCATTCAAAAGTATCGCGGTCTTGCTCGCTTTGCTTCATCAAATCGGGTATGGCAGAGAAGGGAGGAGTAACCGGGTATTTAATAGGGCTTATCACCGATTCCCGCCACTGGTCAGAGCCGTCGGGAACAATGAGTACCAAACCGCCGCGGCGGTGTATGCGCACGCTGGCAGCCAGTTGCACCAGTACATTAAAGGTTTCGCCCATGAAAGACGGTAGCGACATATTCATCAATGAGGCATGCAATGCAGGGCAGTCGGCAATACCCATCGATTTTTCGTCGAGTATTTTAATCTGGTCGCCGTGTAAAACGGCTACGTTTACAAACTTACCAAAGCCATCCAACCGGCGGTGTTTAATCACCAGCAGTCCAGGTTCTACCACCTCCAACACAAAGCAAATGCCCGGTACGGTGTGGGTAGTGCCCCAAATGTATAACTCATCGTTCTCGTACCATACGCCTAAATGGATACCCGGCTGCTCAACAGCGGGGGCCAGCTTAACCAGGTTTTGGGGGGTAAGCCGTAGCCGGTTGCCAAATATTAAAGGTTTGCCTGCCTGTTCGGGTTCCAGCAACGCTAAAGAGATACTTACCGGTCGTCCTTCCTCGCGGCGTAGGCTGGCCCAAAACGCAATATCAATCACGGCCTCTATAATGCCGGCACTGCAGGCCGTAGCCAATTGCTGTTCGCCAAGCTCGCGTGCCTGGGCCAAATGGTCGGCAAAATGGGTTTCAATGGTTTCGGCTACCATGCGGGCTGCCAGGTACGAGGGTTCTGAAAACATAGGTCGGATGTATAATATAGCAATGATAACAACACAAAGCTTCAATTAGGCAATGCTTTTGTAAAATTGACTGTAAATCTAAAATGGTAACAATAGGTGCGTCAAGCTACCAAATATTTTACATTTACACGCATTTAACAGCCTGCATAATTAACGATACAGTAGGTATCTTTGCAGTGCAGGTTGGTTAGGCACATCGTGGCCGCCACACTTGCATTAAATCCTGATATGCGTTTTAACATCACCCGGTTTATTTATGGTGCAGCGTTGCTGCTGGCATCGTGCAAGTCGCATTATACTTTATTCGAAGCCAAGCGCGGCGAGTATAATATTAATAGCTCCGTGTCGGCCGATTCGGCGGTCATCAAAACTTACCTGCCTTACAAGCAAAAAATGGAAGCGCAGATGAGTGCCGTGATTGGCCAAAGTGCCCGTCTGCTTACTAAAAGCGGCGAAACAGAAAGCCTGTTAGGGAACTTTTTTGCTGATGCCGTAAATGCGGAAGCGCTTAAAATTGACCCGTCCATTGATTTTGCAGTGCCGACTACCAAAGGCGGTTTGCGTAATGATATTGCGCAGGGCAACATCACCCTCAATACCATGTTTGAATTGATGCCGTTTGAAAATGAGCTGGTGGTGCTCACCCTTAAGGGGACTGATGTTGAACAATTACTGGGCTTCATAGCAAGAAGCGGCGGTCAGCCGGTCAGCAATCTGAAATTCAATATTGTTAACGGGCAGGCTCAGCAGGTGCTCATCAAAGGGCAGCCGTTTGACCGTAACCGTACTTACAGCGTTTTAACATCAGATTATATAGCCAACGGCGGTGATAACGTTAAAGGGCTGACCAATCCGCTGGAGCGGAAAGTTTTGGGCATGCGCGTGCGCGATGCCCTGATTAGTTACGTAAAACAACAAACAGCAGCCGGGAAACCAATAGATGCTCAACTCGATGGAAGAATTACAAAAAATTAACCGCAGAAGTTTTATCCGTACCGGTGGTACAGCACTGGCTGCCGCGGCGTTAAGCACATATTCATTAGATGCACTGGCCGCTGGCGACGTGCAACGGCTAACTATTTTGCATACCAATGATGTGCATAGCCGTATTGAGCCCTTCCCGATGGATGGTTCTAAAAACCAGGGGTTGGGTGGTACAGCACGCCGTGCGGCATTAATTAAAAAAATAAGGGCCGAGCAGGATAATGTGTTGCTGTTGGATGCGGGCGATATTTTTCAGGGCACGCCTTACTTTAACCTGTTTGGTGGCGAACTGGAAATGAAACTGATGAGCCAGATGGGCTATGATGCGGCCACTATGGGCAACCACGATTTTGACAATACCATCGACGGCTTTTACAAGCAACTGCCGAATGCCAACTTCCCGATTTTGGTAAGTAACTACGATTTCAGTAATACAGTGATGCACCAGTCGAGCAAGCCTTACCAGGTGTTTCAAAAAACTGGTTTAAAGATTGGCGTGTTTGGTTTAGGTATTGAGCTGGCCGGTTTGGTTGACCCACGTAATTATAAAGAAACACGCTACCTTGACCCTATACAGAAAGCAAACGAAGTTGCTGCCCTGCTTAAAAATGAGATGAATTGCGATTTAGTAATTTGCCTTTCGCATTTAGGATATAAATACAACGATAACAAGGTTTCGGACCAGGTGCTGGCTAAAAATACCCGGAATATCGACTTAATCATTGGCGGTCACACCCATACTTTTATGGAGCAGCCCGAAGATATCAAAAATCTCGACGGACAGATTACTACCATTAACCAGGTGGGTTTTGCAGGTATTAATTTGGGGCGTATAGATTACTTTTTCGAAAAACGCAGCGGTAAAAAGTCGAAGGCGGCAAGCAGTTATCTTATTTCAAACAGCATTTAATATTTAAGCTGACAGTAAGCGGTTTAAATGCTGTAGTGGCTTGGCTTAAAAAGTCTTCTAAATGGTAATTTTTCATTCATCTACAGATTACCTTATAATTTAATAAATTTGGCCTTTTAACCGTTTGATATGTCATTACAAAAAGTTAAGCTGAACGCACCTGCTTATATCCTGATTATACTGGTTTCGATTACTGCCACGGGTGCTATGCGCCTGGTAAGCTTTTATTTTCCGCTATTCAGTAATTTTAGTCCGCTTGGTGCGCTCTCCATATTTGGCGGAGCCTACTTTGCCGATAAATGGAAAGCCGGCTTACTGTCGGTCATCACTCTTTTTGTAACCGATATTTTTATCAATTACCTCTACTCGTCTAAACTAATTTTGTGGTATAGCAACAGTGCATTATGGTTATACGGCAGCTTGCTGATTATGGTGCTGATTGGTAGCCTGATTAAAAAGGTGAACGTAGCCAATGTGTTACTGGCCTCATTAGCCAGCGTAGCAGTACACTGGCTGCTTACCGATATTGAGCCCTGGCTGCAAAGCAGCTATTACGCTAAAGGTTTGTTAGGTTATGGCGAGTCGTTACTGATGGCCATTCCTTTTGAGCGCAATATGTTATTAGCTGATGCCGTATTTGGCGCTATTTTGTTTGGTGGATACGAGTTGGTAAAGGCTCGTATCTATGCCAAAAAGTATGCTGCCGAGCAGTTATCGGTTTAAGCCAATTCAATTGCCTGCCGTTGTTATTTTCGTTTACTCATCATATCATTCAATATCATTTCGGCATGTACGCGCGAATTTTCGATAAACCATAAATGCGTATCCATGCCTCCGCAAACTACACCGGCCAGGTAAACGCCCGGCAGGTTGGTCTCCATCGTTTCCGGGTTGTATTGCGGGATGTATTTGCCATCGTCCGACAGCTTGATACCCATTTTTTGTAAAAAGTTAAAATTGGGTTTATAACCCGTCATGGCCATTACAAAATCGTTCGGGATAGTAATTAACCCGTCAGGTGTCTCGATGTCTACTTCCTGCTCTCGTATGGCTTTGAGGTTGGAGTTAAAGTAGGCTTTGATACTGCCTTCTTCAATCCGGTTTAAAATGTCGGGCCTCACCCAATATTTTACGCGGTTGCTTATTTCGCTGCCACGAACCACCATCGTCACTTCAGCACCTTTACGGTAGGTTTCGAGTGCCACATCAACCGATGAATTGCTGGCCCCAACAACCACTACCTTTTGCAAGGTGTAAAAATGGGGGTCTTGGTAGTAATGCTTCACCTTGGGCAAGTCTTCGCCCGGAATATTCAGGTTGACTGATATGTCGTAGAAACCTGTTGCTACAATGATGTTTTTAGTTTCGTAAGTGCCCTTGCTGCTGATTACCGTATAGCTGTCGTCTTTCCGGTCAACAGATTTTACCTCCTCAAATAATTGCAGCGGAAGCTTATTGGCGAAGGCTACACGCCGGTAGTATTCCAGTGCATCGGCGCGGTTAGGCTTAACATGCGTAGTAGCAAAAGGGTAGCCGCCAATCTCCAATTTTTCTGAGGTCGAAAAAAAAGTCATGGTGGCCGGATAATTATATAAAGAGTTTACCAGCGTGCCTTTTTCTAAAATAACAAAGCTTAAGCCTGCTTTTTGTGCAGCCAATCCGCAGGTTAAGCCGATGGGGCCGCCGCCAATTATAATTAAATCGAGCATAAACGTAAATCAGTTAGGCCAGTACGTCCCGGTAACTTTGGTTGCGGGCAAATACGGCTTTGGCAAAGGTACAAGAAGGTGTTATTTTTAATTGATGTTGTCGGACGTAATTTACGGCATGCTCAATCAGTTTTTCACCCACATGATGGCCTTGTTCTTTTTCGGCCACTTCGGTATGGTAAATTTCTATTTCGTAGCTGTTATGCTTGGTAAACAACACCTCGCCGGTAGTTTCTTCTGCTTGCTGTATGTAAAAACGGCCTTCGTTACCGTTAATGCTTTCCTGTATTTGCATAGTTAGTTTACAGAGGTAACAAAGGCGGACGAAAAAAGATTAATTTAAAACAGATTTACCCGAAAATAGGCGAAACAGAAAAGTATAGAAAATAAAAATGGGTAAGCTACTTCTATCGCACCGCTCAACTCTCTACCCTTGCTGCGTTCCCACCCTGGGGGGATTCAAGAGGAGCTGGTCGTAAAAGACTTACCCGCCACAAAAGTAGAAAAATTATCGGTTTATTAGTAACTAAATGTAAACTTGCTGTTAAGCGGTTGATGCTCAACTCAAAAAGTTTATTTGTGGGATATGCAGGGTTTTGAAACAGCCAGTATTTACGTTGACTTATCTGAATTTTCTTTGTTTTTAAAGTAGATGACATCAATAAGCGCATAACCTTTAGTGTCTGGAATCGTGTTTCTTTCAAATACCAATACTCTATCAGCAAAAAATGTATCCTGATATTTGAGTTGCTTAAATTGAGGCCACAGCTGAAAAAAACTATCAGCGGACATTCCCTTAGTTATAGTAATATGAGGAACTTTCAAATAATTGGTTGGAAAGCACTTTTTTAACGCATCGAGCCAGTTATCGGTCTGGTAAGTACCTTTTATGGCTATGTAAATAGTTAAGGTGTTGTTGTGGTGATGTTCGAAGAAACCGAAACCATTAACACCAATATTTACAGGCGGTAAATTAACTGCACTTTTTTTTATGGTTTCTAGGGCTAATGCAACCTGATAAGGATCTTTATTGGGCAAGTAGTTTACGGTTAAGTGTGCTTTAGTATGCATTCCATGATATTGCCCGATAACCTCCGCTACTTTACTCTTGTAATGACTCACTTGTAAATAAACAGACTCCGAAGGCGGAATCACAAATAAATAATCCTTGTTCATAAAGTCATCGTTGAGAAAACAAAATTGCTAAAAATATTAGTATTTTAAAATTTGTTTCTCCACATTTGCAGAGTGGAACTCAAGCGGCATATCGTACATATCGACCTCGATTCATTCTTTGTCTCGGTTGAACGCCGGCTCAACCCCGATTTGATTGGCAAGCCGGTTATCATCGGCGGCTCAAAAGATAGGGGAGTGGTGGCCTCATGCAGTTATGAGGCTAGGCAATACGGCATACATTCGGCCATGCCCAGTGCCAAGGCTTACAAACTTTGTCCGCATGCTATATTTTTACATGGCAGCCACGGCCGTTATTCTGAGGCCTCGCGTGAGGTAACCCAGATTATCCATGATTCGGTGCCACTGTATCAGAAAACATCGGTAGACGAGTTTTATATTGATTTAACCGGTATGGACCGCTTTTACGACCCTTACCAGTTAGCCACCGATTTAAGGCAACGCGTCATCAAAGAAACACGCTTACCTATATCGTTCGGGATGGCCTCAAGCAAAACCGTAGCTAAAATGGCTACTAACCAAGCAAAACCTAACGGACAGCTTCGTATTGAACATGGACGAGAAAAAGAGTTTATGGCCCCGCTCAACATCAGTAAGATACCTATGCTGGGCGAAAAAACCTGTGAAAAGCTTTACCAGTATGGGATTGAAAAGATAGCCGATTTACAACGGTGTAATCTGCGTTTTTTAGAAAGCGTTTTTGGCCGGGCAGGTAAATTTATCTGGGAAAAAGCCCAGGGCATCGACTACAGCGAGATTGTTCCGCACAGCGAACGCAAGTCTATCTCTACCGAACATACTTTCCATCAGGACACGGCCGATAAACGCACCCTGGAAACCATGCTGGTATCCATGACCGAAGAACTGGCCTTTAAACTGCGAAGCGAAAATAAACTGGCGTCGTGCCTGGCTATCAAAATCAGGTTTAATAATTTTGAGACGCACACCCTACAGGAAAAGATAGCCCTAACTTCTGCCGAGCATATCCTTATACCCGGCATTAAAAACTTACTTAAACGGGCCTGGAACCAGCATCGCCCCATCCGGCTGATTGGCGTTAAGCTAAGTCAGCTATGCAGCGGCAGCTACCAGATTAATTTGTTTGAAGATAACGAAGAGCAGATTAAGCTTTATAAGGCCATGGATAGCATCAACTTCAAATTCGGCAATAAAACCGTTTGCCGCGCCGCCGGTATGGAAATAGGTCAGCGCAATTTTAATCCTTTTCAGGCAGGATAAGTTTTAGAGTTGAGAGTATAGAATCAGAAATAAAGACAAGCTTTTCTTGCATTAAGCGGGAGCGTAGTTGAGTTGATATCCAATCAACAAGAATATGCAAATCAACAAATACATATTTATGTATTTGTTGATTTGCATATTATGGATTTCATGTTCTCGACCCTAAATTACGGTAGTTTTACTTTAAAAACTCTGTAAGGTTCAGTTCGCTTGTTTACACCGTTATTAAAGTCGGGTTGTTTTTGAATTTGGGAAGTGGTAATGTATAAGTAATTATCCCTGGAGATAGAATACGTATCGGGCCAAATCAGGCTTTTACTTTTAAACCAGGTATGAGCTTTCAGGTTTGGAGTAATTTGAATCATGCGATAATTGACCATGTCGCCTAAATATAAATTGCCTTTTTTGTCAAAAATCATGGCGTCGGTGCAGGCCACTTCGCCCAAATATTTTACTTCGCCGCCTAATTGTTGCGGGGTCAGTTTTTCGTTTAGCAACGAAGCGGTTTTGATGCGGTATAGCTTTTTATCATTGATGGATTTGTAATATAACCAGGCACGGTCGGGGCTCAAGGCAATACCGTCAGAATTAAATACGGCTGGCTGACCTTGTTTCATCAACTGGCGGCCATCAATCACAAATTTATAATTGGGGTCGGGTTTAACCGATTTGTGGCTTTGTAGTACCTGGCGCGACTTGCCTGTTTTTAAATCCAGAATAACGATGCCGCCGGTGCCCGAGTTAGTGAGGTAGGCCATCTGTTTTTCGGTATCCACCCTGATATCGTTTAGGTAGCTGCTGTTGTCGATAGTGCCGGTAAATCGGTATACCTTTTCAATTTTGTTCGTATTCAGATTAAATTTAACCACCTTGGCGCTATTGTCTACCACTTTGGCCAGCATAGGGGCGGCCGGGTCAACAATGTACAGGTAATCGTTGTCGTCAACATAGGCAGTCTGTACGCAAACCCATTTGTTTTGGCCGTCTTGGCCGGGTTGCCAGTTGTTCATGGCAGCATCAGGGAAAGGTTTTGCCGTACCATCAGGCATCACCTCAACAACGGCGTATTTATAAATCGTTGACCATCTTGGGTAGGTAACAAATAACCGGTTTTTGGCAGATATGGCAACGCCAGTAAACTGATAGGTTTTATCAGCATAAACCTGTTGCAATTTGGGCGACTGAGCGTAACCGGGCTGCGCAGTAGCTACCATCCAGGTAACTGCCACTATATTTGTAAGGTAGATGAAGAGTTTTCTCATACCTGCTTAACCTAATTCAAAAATAAAAAGTTTACTTATTATGAAAATATAGTAGCTCGGTGCTCTCTAAATGCCGCGCGTTAATTGCTTCCCATCAGTCTTTCTTTTTTTTGCCTGGATTAGTTTTAGCCTTTATCTCTTTTTCCTTTTTCGAATCTTCGTCAGCTAAGGTCTGCTTTTTGTTCACAATATTTTTTTTAGAATTTTCAGTTTCGCGTTCACTTAACTCTTGTTCTGATTTTGCGTTCTGCGACTTTTCATCCGATTCGGGAGGCCAAAATTCTTTGATGGCATTTTTTGCTTTATCAACGAGTTTTTCTTGATGGCTTTTTACCGGTCCTGCTGACTTATTACTCATGTTGAATGTGTATTAGAAATGATTTTACAGATTTATACTAATCAACTTGTTCATTAACAAGATTGTTTGCTGACAGTAAACCGTCTTACTGAAAGCAAACAAAATTCGGGTTCAGCATTTAAATAGAATAAGCGTACTTTTGCGCTCTGTTTTTTTGATATGAAAGTTCCAAAGTTTGCCGACCTGATTATTTACGAAGATGATAACCTGTTTGTGGTTAACAAGCCGCCATTCATCAGTTCGCTCGACGAGCGGGGAGAGGGAAGCAGCGAAATCAGTATGCTCAGGCTGGCCAAAAACTATTGGGAAGATGCCCAGATTTGTCACCGTTTAGATAAAGAAACTTCGGGCGCACTCATCATTGCCAAAAATCCGGAAGCTTACCGCCTGGTGTCTATGCAGTTTGAACGCCGCCAGGTAAAAAAGGTATATCATGCCGTTATTGAAGGCACGCATGTATTTGATAACTTACTGGTTGATTTACCGATACTGAATACTGGTAAAGGTATGGTATCTATCAGCCGTCAGGATGGTAAGCGGGCCGAAACCTGGTTTCAGTCGTTAAAATACTTTAAGCATTACACCTTGGTAGAATGCCGGCCGGTAACCGGGCGCATGCACCAGATTCG
>CAXYKR010000030.1:0-7791 GCA_964277815.1 uncultured Mucilaginibacter sp.
GGACCAGGTAAGCAACCGTCTCAAACTGGTCACCAACTTAGGCATACAACATCCGCAAAGCGCTGCTGCCCAAACTACTGATATTAAAGAACCGGTGCAAACAACCAAGGTAGCCACCAGTGTTGACCCGTTTAAATCAAAAGGAATTGTTTTAACCAACGACCGCCAGTTTAACCAGGGCCTTAAAATATCTACTGTGGGCACTTACAAAGAGTTTTTCACCCCTGAGGGCCGCTTGTACTTCCCAGGTTTTGACCCAATGGTAGGCATTGATAAAACCCTGAAGTTTATGGCCAACCAGGCCATCAGCGTTACTGCCGAAACCTTAAACGGAGGCCGTGCCAGCAGCAACGATTTGGCCTACACCTATGGCCGTGCCCGTATACGTAAAGGTAACATTGTAAGTAATTATTATTATGTACGCCTTTGGGAGCAAGATGCCCAGCACCGCTGGAATGTTATCCTCGAAATACTTTCGGCTGTCGAAAACGAATAGCCGTTTTATAAATAACCTTGAGCCTGCCTTAGCGCAGGCTTTTTTTATGCTGTAACATTTGGTTTCGGTTATCATCTAATGGTTGCAGTGATATTCTTTTTTGTACATTCACGCAATTGATATTCCCATGAGTCAGTCCCCTATCATCCAAATACGCAATCTTTCCAAATCATATGGTTCCAAATTAGTGCTCAAAAATTTGTCGCTCGATATTTATCCGGGGCAGGTTATTGGTTACATCGGGCCTAACGGTGCCGGTAAATCAACCACGGTTAAAATTTTAACCGGCCTCATCCCTGAGTTTAGCGGTGAGGTGCTGGTAGATGGCATCAGCATGCAGGACAATCCGCAGGAAATTAAGAAACGGATTGGTTACGTACCCGAAAATGCAGAGTTGTACGAGGTGCTGACACCGATGGAATATCTTGATTTTATAGGTAAGCTTTACGGTTTAGAAGATAACTTACTCCAAACCCGTGCACAAAAGTTATTAACGGCTTTTGGCTTGGGCAATAACATCGACGACCGGATGGATACCTTCTCGAAAGGTATGAGGCAAAAAGTGTTGCTTATATCGGGCATCATCCACAATCCGCAGATTATTATACTGGATGAGCCGCTTTCGGGTTTGGATGCCAATGCGGTAATTATGGTTAAAGAACTGATTACCCGTTTATCGCAAGAAGGTAAAACCATCTTTTACTGCTCGCACGTGATGGATGTGGTTGAAAAGGTATCCGACCGTATTCTGCTCATCAACAAAGGTGATATTATTGCCGATGGCACTTTCGAATCGTTAAAGCAAGACCACTCCGACACGCTCGAGCGGGTGTTTGCGCACCTGACAGGGCGTACCGAGTCGGCCAGCGAAACCGATGCGATTATCAATGCCTTTGACTAAACCCGAACTCCTTGTTATCAACATGAATACTTTAATGTTACGCATGGTAAGCGCTTTAATTCCTTTTTTAGAGCGTACCGGCATTGATACCTATCAGCTTTACCAGATACTGCGCATCAAATTAATGATGGACGACCGCCGGCCAAGCGTAATGTTTGCCGGCAGGCGAAAGGCAAATACCACAGGCAAAACGTCCAATCCCTGGCTGGTTTCAATCGGTACTATTGTAATGGGTGTGCTGACCGGACTTGTACTGATTGTATTTAAAGGACCGCTAATCGCACAAACCGTATACTTTTCGATGTTTATGGTACTGATGTCGATGACGCTGATTGCCGATTTTACCAGTGTGCTGCTCGATGTGCGCGACCAGTACATCCTGCTTCCCCGGCCTGTTGACGACCGCACGCTGGCTATATCGCGTATATTGCACATCAGTGTGTATGTATTTAGGCTGGCCCTGCTGCAAGGCTTGGGCGGCTTGGTGATTATCGGTTTTATGGATGGATTGCCGGCGGTTCCGCTATTTTTATTGCAGCTCATCCTCATTACTTTTCTCAGTATATTATTAGTCAACGTGGTGTATCTCATCATGATGCATACCGTATCGCCCGAAAAATTCAAGGATATCATCAGCTATTTTCAGATTGTTTTTTCGGTGGTTATTTTCGGCTGCTATTATTTGCTGCCACGCGTTATTGATTTTACCAGCCTGGTACAAATTGACTTAACCCAAAAAGTGTGGGCTTACTTTTTACCACCGGTCTGGATAGCCTCGCTCAACGAGGTACTTATTCATCCGTCGCGGGCTACGCTGCTTACCAGTTTGTTGGCTATCCTCGGCATTACCATACCCTTGGCCGGCTTGTGGTTAGTAGCCAAAGTACTGGCGCCCGGCTTTAACAAACGGTTAGCAATAGCAGCTACATCCGATGGTAATACATCTGCGCCGAGTGTATCTGCTCCTACCGGCAATACCCAAACCAAGCCATCACTGGTTAACCAACTGACCAACTGGCTGGCGCCCGACCCGGTAGAAAATGCAGGTTTCCGAATTACCTGGAAACTGGCCGCCCGCATCCGCGAGTTTAAAATAAAGGTGTACCCGGCACTGGCTTACGTACCTATCTACTTTTTGTACTTTGGCCTTAACGGTAAAGGCAGCATGGACGAACGTTTTGATAAAATACAATCCGGCTCGAGTTATATATTTCTGGTGTACCTCAGCACTTTTGTATTATCATCTATTTTACAGAATATCTCCTTCACCGAAAAATTTAAACCGGCCTGGGTTTACTATGCCTTGCCTGTTACCCAGCCGGGTAAAATACTTTCGGGTATGTATAAAGCGGTGGTTACACTTTACTATCTGCCTTACTGCTTCATCATCGGCTTGGTAGGTGTTGTTATCTGGGGGCCTAAAGTTATCAACGATATCATCCTGGCATCGGTCATAGGCATGATTTACGGCTTATTAATGGCTTTGTTTATGGTAAAAGGCTTGCCGTTTTCTAAACCGGTACTCATTAAACAATCGGGTGGCCGGGTAGTATCTTCGCTGCTTATCACCGGCCTCATCGGTGCGGTAGGTTTTGGCCATTATTTACTGTCGCGATGGGAAACCGTCATCTGGATTTTGATAGTCCCGGCAATTGCCGTTTACTGGGTAATGCTTTATTACTACAAACGCCAGGGCTGGGACAGCATTGAGTTAGAGGAGTTTTAACACGAGTTTATAAACCTGAAATAATTACTATTTTTAGGGCTTATGCCCGCACAACCAGCCCCCAAAAAGCTCCGCTTTTTACAATTAGTATTCATCATATTTTTTACCGTGTCGGGCGGGCCTTACGGGCTCGAGCCTTTACTTACCTATGCAGGCGAACACGGGGCTTTGTTGTTGCTCATCATCACGCCGCTGCTTTGGGATATACCGGCCATTTTTACGGTGATGGAGCTTAACAGCATGATGCCTGTTACCGGCGGCTATTACGAGTGGGTAAAATATGCCTTGGGCAGCCGCTGGGTTTTTACGAAGGCTGGTGGACCTGGATTTACACCTTTGTTGACCTGGCCATTTATCCCGTATTATTTGTTGGTTATGCCGCCTACTTCTTCCCGGGGTTAGAACAGCATAAAACTTTAGTTTGCCTTTGCGTTATCTGGAGCCTGGCCGGCTTAAATATATTGGGCATTGTGCAAGTGGGCCGTGCATCGGTGCTGTTCAGCGTATTGGTATTAAGTCCTTTTCTTATTTTGTTTGTGCTGGTCATCAGCCAGCATGGTTTGGGCCATGTACCAACGCTGGGATTGCAGGGCATTACATTTCCGTCGTTAGGGATGGCTTTATACACCGTGATGTGGAACTGCCTGGGCTGGGACAATATTACCACTTATGCGCCCGAGGTAGAGCAACCGGTACGTTCATATTTAAAAGCCATTGCCATAGCCTTTGGTTTGGTGATGGTGGTTTATGTATTGGCTATTTGGATTGCCCTGCAATCGGGCGTGAGTGCGCAATTACTGAACGAAAAAGGCTTCCCGTTGTTGGGCTCCAATTTGGGTGGCCGCTGGCTGGGGGCTTTATTTGCGGCCGGAGGTATGGCCAGTGGGTTGGGTATTTATACGGCTGTGCTGTTATCCGTATCCAGAGTACCACAAGCTATGGCTACCGACAATTTATTACCCGCATATCTGCACCGTTTACACCCAAGCTTTCACACGCCTTATGTATCTATCATACTTTGCTCGGTAGTGGTAAGTTTTATGGTGTTGTGGACCTTTTCTGAACTGCTGATTATTGACGTTACGGTTTATGGCGCCGGTTTGTCGCTCGAGTATATTACCCTTATCATGTTACGATTAAAAGAACCCAACCGTCCCCGTCCTTTCAAAATTCCGTTGAACGTAAGCGGATTGTGCACGGTACTAATATTACCTCTGTCTGTCTACATCATTGCCCTAGTAGCTGCCTTTAATTCGGACGGAAGCGGGGTAAAACCTGCCTTGTTTGCCGTGGCTACGCTAACCACAGCTGAGTTAGCTTGGCAACTGGCCAAAAGACGAAAAAAGGCGATTGTTGCTTAAAGTACATTGCAAATATTTCTTATTACAGAAATACATTTCTTCGAAATCCACACAATGTTAATAATTAGTTAAAACCGATGTATATTCTTCATGTTAACCCTATACATAAAAAATTTACATCATGGCAACTACCAAAAAGAAACAACCGGAGAATACTGACAATGTAGAAGAGTCGGCGTTAAAAGAATTATTTGTTGACGAATTAAAAGACATTTACTGGGCCGAAAAACACCTGTCGAAAGCGCTGGTAAAACTGGCAAAAGCAGCTACGTCAGACGATTTACGCAGTGCCTTAGAAACACACAAAGCAGAAACCGACAACCAGGTAGCACGCCTGGAGCAGGTATTTGAAATGATTGACGAAAAAGCAGCCGCTAAAAAATGTGATGCCATGGAAGGCCTGATTGCCGAATCAGAAAGCATTGTAGAAGATACCGAAGACGGTTCTATCACCCGTGATGCCGGTATTATCTCGGCAGCTCAAAAATCAGAGCATTACGAAATTGCCTCA
The DNA here is from genome assembly GCA_964277815.1 of uncultured Mucilaginibacter sp. Lineage (GTDB taxonomy): Bacteria > Bacteroidota > Bacteroidia > Sphingobacteriales > Sphingobacteriaceae > Mucilaginibacter. The sequence continues at coordinate 4,996 of CAXYKR010000030.1, forward strand.
TATGGTACCCTGCGTACCCTGGCCAATACGTTAGGCTACAGCGAAGCGGCCCAATTACTGGAAGAAACATTGGCCGAAGAGAAAAAAACCGACGAGTTGCTGACTCAGCTTGCCGAAAGCACTATTAATGTAAATGCTAAAAGCGAAAAAGCATAAGCATTAAACACTAACTATATTAGCAAAAAGTCCGGCACCATCAGCCGGACTTTTTGTTTTTTGCCTATCTTTGCACCCACATAAGATGAGTGTAGGGTTGAATTTTAATTTACTGGGCGAAAGTTTATTACTACTGCCCGAGCGAGCTATTTTTTGGGAGCAGCAAAAAGCTTTATTGGTAGCCGATGTACACCTGGGCAAAACCGGGCATTTCCGTAAAGCAGGCATAGCCGTGCCTCAGCAAGTTGCCCACGAAGATTTAAACACGCTTACCCAACTCATTAACCGGCATCACCCCGAAACAATTTATTTTTTAGGCGACCTTTTTCATAGCGATATGAACGCCGACTGGCATAGCTTTGCCCAATGGCGAAACCAGTTCAGCGGTGTGGATATGCAACTGGTGATGGGTAACCACGATATTATTACCGAGCAGCACTACCACGACCTGAACGTATCTACTCATCAGCAGCTCGAAGCCGGTCCGTTTTTAATGCTCCACCATCCTCAAAACCACGATTGTTTAAACCGGCACCAGCAGTACATTTTTTGCGGACATATCCATCCCGGCGTAAAACTGGTGGGTAAAGGCCGTCAGGCTATTACCCTGCCTTGCTTTGCCTTTAGCCAGCGGCAAGCCATCCTGCCGTCTTTCGGTAAGTTTACAGGCCGTGTGGCCATGCGCCACCTGCCGAGCGACCAGGTTTTTGGCATTTTGCCCGAAAAAGTATTTGCCGTATAAGCTTAACGTTTGATCAGGTAGTCATTAACGGCAGCTTCCAGTTTACCAAAATCAACGTCGCGCTGCACTACCTGCCATTTACCGTTTAGTACGTAATAGGTAGGCACCTTGGTAATAGCCCAACGTTCGGCATTGGCAGACTCATCACCTTTTAAATCGCTGTATTGCGGCCAGGTCAATTTATCATCGGCAATGGCTTTAGTCCACCAATCGTTTTTGGTATCCATCGAAATACTGATGAAACCGACTTTGTTCATGTCAATATTTTTCATCAGGCTTTTTACCATATCCTGGTGATTTAAGCGGCTCACCTGGTTACCGGCTTTCCAAAACTCTAACACGTAAACCTTTTTATTGAGCTGACTTTGGTCAAAAACCTTTCCGTCGGGAGTTTTGCCGGCAATGCCCGGGGCTGTCGCACCAGGCAGCAACTTCATCATTACGCCTAACTTGTTGCCTATAAATTTACCTTCTTCGCTATTTTTGGCATCAGCGCTTAACTTGTTATAAATGGCGTTATAAGCTTCGGCGTCTTTTGCGTAATTAAGATTGAGCATTAAGTGTGCTGCAGCCTTACTATCCGGGTGTTGTTTGATGAAACTTTGAAAGGCTTCGAGTTTCAGTTTATCCATATCCAGCTTTTCTTTCTGGCCAAACACCGAGTTCATTTTCTTTTCAATAACCTTTTCCTGCGTAGTATAATAAGCAGTCAGGTCATTTTGTATGGCCGACGATGATTTTATATTGGGGTACTCGTCCAGCTTTTTCACATTGGCTTCAATATTGTACTGTCCGGGCTCCAGGTAAACCTCTACAGGGTTAGCTTTTTCGCCGGTCTTTTGTATGGTTAAGGAGCCATAGCCTGTATTTTCTATTGTGGTATCTACTTTAAAAGTTCCGTTGGTGATGTTTTGACCTGCCAGGCTCTGACCTGCAGAGTCGGTTACCAAAAAAGTACCGTCGCTAAGGCCCGGAACGTTACCGGTAAATGTAATATGCGGCTGTTTGGTAGTACAGCTGGCAAACAGTAAAACAACTGCAAAAATAAGGGGATAATTCTTCATGTAATGAGTATAGGATGAGAACGAATATAGGCCAAAACCCTACAAATAAGCGACAAATAAGTACAATTTTAGAATGTTTCTAAATAGACAATATCTTGACATTAGCTTAAAAGTGTTATTAGTAATCGGGTTATATTAAATATTTTTGCACGATAAAAATTTCTGTATAATGAGTGAATTAAAACAAACCTTTAACTCTTCACTGGGAAAGAAGCTCATCATGGCTTTAACAGGCTTGTTTCTGAGCGTGTTTCTGATTGTGCACTTAGGTGGTAACCTGCTGCTTTTTAGCAACGACAACGGATACAGCTTTAACATGTATGCCAACTTTTTAACGCACTTTCCTCCTATTGAGGTTATTGCTTACATCCTGTACCTGAGCATTATAGTGCATGCCGCTTATGCACTTATTTTAACCATTAACAACCGTAAAGCTCGTCCGGTTACTTATGCGGTAGGCACTCAGTCTCCGGTATCTTTTTCATCTAAAAACATGGGCTTGTTAGGTTCAATTCTGTTATTGTTCATCGTTATACACATGGGCGATTTTTGGTACCAGTACAAGTTTACCCACAACGTAGGTTATAAAGAATACCGCACCAACGTTTTAACCGGCGAAAGAACTGTTAAAGCTTTCACCCCTGAGAAATCGGATTTCGAACACTCGATGACTTATGACGGCAATACCGAAATTACCCGTGTTAAAGATTTACACGCACGTGTAGCCAGCAGTTTCAGTATTTTATGGTACGTGGTAATTTATGTAATTGCCATGGTAGCTTTATCATTCCACTTGCTGCACGGCTTTCAAAGTGCTTTTCATACTATTGGCTG
>CAXYKR010000031.1:0-3486 GCA_964277815.1 uncultured Mucilaginibacter sp.
CCCATTAAAACCACCGGAACCATCAACCCTTGTACTAACAATATCCAGTTAGATGAAAACCCCTCGCCGGGGTATCCTAAAAAGGTAACACTACTAATGAGTGTAGCCAGTAACGACATACCGATAGCCCAGGCAGGCACCCTGCCTTTTGCTGCGAAATAAGACTGCGTTGTACTTTGATTTTTGGCGTATCTTAAACCCAAAAACAGCGTAGTCAACAATACAGCTATGATAATGAGGTAGTCTATAACACCTAACTCAGGTTTGATCATGGTAAATTGGTTATCGTTTTAAACGCAGCTAAAAAATCCAGGTCTTCTCACTCCATGGATAACTGCCGGGCTTCAAAGTAACATGTAAATTTGCAGCAATCATAGTACTGCTCCTAATTATTCCGGGGCCAAACCCATGCACCGGGTAAAGCGTGTCAATGTCCAACGCGTTTAAAATAGCAGCAGCGGTGGAGCCTCCCTCAATAATGAGTTCTTTCACTTCTACCTTTACCAACACCGTTTTAACTGCAGCAGCCATAGTTTGACGTAATATAGCCGCATCGGGTTTAAAACCGTAATCATCTATTTGTTCAATAGCCATCACCGCTTTGCCTTGATTGTTGAGCAAAGCCGCCGCCTCATCGCACCAATCGGCCAAAGCTTTGAAATCTTCTTTGTCTTGCAACAGGCTTACGGGCAGATAAGCCACCGGCCCACCGGTAATTTTTAAATCTTTAATCCGTTCAGCGCTCTGCCCGAAAGTGGTACCGCTAACATATAAAACTGGCTCATGCAACAAGATGCCTTTTGTCGATGCTTGTTCTACTTTATTAAGCTTTGATTTTAACAGCGCCGAAAAAAAGCCACCGCTGCCAGCAGGTAAAACTTCCTGGCCGCAATGCTGAGCCCATAGGTCCAAATCATCAGCGCAGCCTACTTCGCCCACCTTAATTCCCGTTGCCGAAAAATCATCAGGTTTGCAAACGTTCACCATTTTCCTTTTGTCTTTCAACATACCGGCAGCATCAGCACTCAGAACCGGAAACTCCGGGTCGATGGCAAATGAGGTTTGATGCACGGGTACGCCGTTCACCAAATAGACATCATCAACAAGTGTTCTGCCTAAGTGCGGGTTTGCTGGTGCAATGAGCGAACGATTCCAGCCCAAGACCTGCAATTCTGCTTCAATCTCCGCCAAAACATGACCGCGCATCACGGAGTCAATTTTTTTATAAATCCACTCCGGGTTCAACCGCTTGATGCTCTGGCATGCTTCAGTGACCGCGCTTACGGCATCTTCCAGACTTTTCGATCTCGAATCTGTATTAATAATCAGCAGGTCAGCAGTCATATCATAGTTTACCTGCCGGCTTATTTCTACCTTCAGGCCGCACTGTAATCCAATTCCGCCAATCTCGGCAGCGCCCGTTAAATCGTCTGCAATAACGGCAATCATTACACTTAGGCAGTAACCTTATTTTTAGCGAGTTGTACCGCTGATTTAATAGCCAATACCATGGCATCTTCGCTGGCAATTCCTTTACCGGCAATCTCGAATGCCGTTCCATGGTCGACCGACGTACGGATGATAGGCAATCCCATGGTAATATTCACGCCTTTAACACTATCCATCTGCTTTTTCTCCGGATTCCATTTAAATCCTGATAACTTAAACGGAATATGGCCTTGGTCGTGGTACATGGCTACCACACCGCCGTAATAACCCGTAGCTGCCTTCGAGAACATTGTGTCGGCCGGAACCGGGCCTTCCACGTCGTAACCTAAGGCTGAAGCCGCTTGTACAGCCGGTAAAATTTCTTCGTCATCCTCTGTACCGAACAAACCCGAATCTCCGGCGTGTGGATTTAAGCCCGCAATACCGATTTTCAAGTTAGTTTCGCCCAAACTGATTAAGCCGTTGTGCAACAGCTCCACCACCTCAACGATTCGGTCTTTTTTTACTAAATCGCAGGCCTGGCGCAAAGATACGTGCGTAGATACATGTATTACCTTCATGCTATCTTCAACCAGCAGCATGGCATATTTTTTTGTACCGGTGTATTGCGCATAAATTTCGGTATGACCAGCAAAATGATGCCCGGCCTCATTCATAGATTTTTTGTTGAGCGGACCGGTTACGGTAGCTTCAATTTGACCTGCCATGGCCAATTCGATCACCTTTACTACCGATTCAAACGCAGCGTTACCGGCCATGGCTGATACTACACCGAACTCAAGTTTGTCCAATTCAACGTTGTGCAGGTTAAAAACATCAACCTTGCCGTACTCAAACCGGGATTCTTTTACATCCTGAATGCTATTGATAGTAGCCGGCAAACCAAGCTTTTCAATAATATGGTTGAAAACACTGGCATCCCCAACTATAAACGGCTTGCAAATGTCGTATATTTCTTTGTCTAACAGTGCTTTAATGGCAATTTCGGGGCCGATACTTGCCGGGTCGCCCATAGTTATGCCTATGATGGGTTTATCAAACATGGTTTAGTTTGCTAAGTTTAATACCTTCTTTATCTAACAATTCGTAAAATGCCGTAATCAGTTGGGATGTGTCATCATCCGACAGCTTTTGCAATGGCGACATCATGTACGGCTGGCATAAGCCTACTTCCTGCATTAATGCCTTCAAGGCAGCTAAAGATTGCCCCAACGAGCGACCCGATTGATATAAGTTACCCAAAACATCCGACTGATGCTGATAATAATATGCTGCTTCCGAATCGTTGTTAGCCACGGCTTCGGCTAATTTGCAGTAAATTTCGGGCGCCAGGTTACCAGTGCTTGGTATCAAACCATCGCTGCCGTTTAATAAGCCGTAAGCCGATTGTGCCGCCCAACCTATAAAGTGGCTAAAATCGGGTCTTGATGCCCATAATTGTAACGATTGAGCTAAGCGCTCGGTGCTGCGTTCAGAATCTTTAGTACCGACGATATAGTCATGATGGCTTAATTCGTCAATCAAATCAAGCGGGATAGACATATGTGTAGTGGCGGGTATGTTATAAACAATCAACGGGTTTTGCACCCGGTCAGCCAACTCTATAAAATACCGCCTCATCTCATCGGTAGTCAAACAGTAATAGGTTGGCAGCGTGGCCGCTACGGCATCCGCCCCGGCATCAAAACTGCGTTTGGCCATCTCTACCGACTCGTCGATACTGTTGGATGATATGCCCATATACAGCACTCCACCATCAGGCTTAAGCCGCCCTGCGGTTTCGATGTATTCATTTTTTAATTCTGTCGGAAACGACGCGGACTCCCCCGTTGTACCTAAAATAAAGGGCGATGCTTTATTTTCATACACATTGGTAAATATCCTATCAAGCGCCTCTGCATCTAAAGTATACCGGTCGGTAAGCGGAGTAACCACCGGTATAACATTGCCTTTAAATCTATTAGGGTTTTTCATGTAAAAATTTCACATTAATATCTTTTGTCTGCCGACTGTACTTTAATAAGCCTCCTCGTAAAT
>CAXYKR010000032.1:0-8643 GCA_964277815.1 uncultured Mucilaginibacter sp.
AAAAGATGATTTAAAAACCACCGGCACCTGGTACTGCTCGCCAATGCGGGCCACCTGTTCGGCCACCTGGTAAAGCAACTCCTGGCTTTCCATTACACACGGACCCAAAATAAAAAAAGGCTTTTGCTGTATCTGCTCAAAAAGGTTCATGCAGCAAAGGTAGAACTTTTAATAATAAGGAGTGATGGTGCAGGCGACTGCAGCGCATAACAGACTCCGCAAACTAAATGTGCCATGATGTGCCGAAATTTGCGCAGCGTGATTTATTTTAGGTTCTTGAAATAAATATGGAAACCTTAACGCATTGCCCCAACTGCCGCTCGTCACTCAACGGCGGTTTCTTTTCGTCTAACGTCTTAATGAGCGAGATGATGTCAAAAGCCATCAATTACTTTACTGAAAACAAGGCCGAAGCCCATTGCCGCAATTGCTCGAACAAGTTGGTGGAAGAAGTAAAGCAGATTGGTAATTTCCGTTTCCCGCAGCTGCAGGCCGATCTGGCTGCCGCTCTGCCGCTCATCCCGGTCATCAGCTTGCAGCAGCCGCAAGGGTGGAATTATACTATCATCGGCATGGTGACGGCCCAAACCGTAACCGGCACCGGCGTGCTTACCGAAATTGCCTCGAGCTGGAGCGACTTATTAGGCGCCACCTCGGCTCGCATGGGCAGCAAACTGAAGCAAGGCGAAAACGATTGCTTTAACCAACTGCGCTATCAGGCCGCCACCTTGGGTGCCAACGCCGTTATCGGCACCGACATTGATTACGCCGAAGTGGGCACCATGAAAGGCATGCTGATGGTATGCATGGCCGGCACCGCAGTAAGACTGCAAGACCTTTCGGTATTAGGCACGGCCGCATGCCATAACCTGAAAAATTTAAAAGAGGTGATTGCGGAGCTGGATATTTTGCGGGGATTGAATTTGGTGGAGTAGTATGGGATGTATAGGCTACTTGATATTATTAAGTAATGCGTAATGCTTAGAATTTCTTATTTTAGGGCAATACTTAAACTTTATGGAATTAATATCAATCCTCTCACTTGCCTTAGGCATTATCTTATTAATTGCGTTTTTCAGAATGGCTTCTAACGTCAGAGACATCAAAGATTCCTTGAAGGCTCAGACAACAGCGCAAATTAAAACATCCTACTACACCTCTATGGCAAATGGCGATACAGATGGAGCCAAAAAAGCGTTATTGCATTTAATTTTTGCTGAGCTAATGGAGAAGGATTACACAGAGCGGGAGCGATATCATCTTTTTGAGCAGAAGAAAGAAAGATATTTGCACTTTTTTCAGCGTTTAGGAGCAGAATACCCAACTAATCCTTTCAACTCACAACCTGCTTAAATATATTTTAGAGTAGATACTTGGCGTGAGGCCAAGTATTTTTGTTTATGTTAGTGGTTACTGTGATGAGGTTTAGGTTCTAAGTTCCGAGAGCGATGCCAACGGGCTTTTATTAAGTTTGTTATTCAACCAATACTATTTGCTTAAATATTCATTTTGGAATGAAAGTATTAAAAGTATTACATACAATCAAAAACATTCGGTGCACAACTGAAGGAGTTTCGGTACCTCATTACAACCTATTAAACTCTGGTTCTAAAGCTTTAGCTGATATTGGTGGTTATACACAACTTGAAAAGTATGTTGGGAGTCATTTGTTCTCAGAGATAAAAGATTCATTTTGTCTGTATGTGCCCATAGGATTTAAAGACGAAGAATATACCTTGGAGGAAATATCTGAGCAGATGAAAGATATCATGGACAGAGCTTCGAAATTTCGAAATTGCTTATGGTTTGTAAAAGATCATAGTTCGATTGCCGAAAATATCTATGGTGTACTTGAAGATGGTCAAATTGCATTGTTTATTTACCGAGAAATGATTTCTTCAGCAGATGGATCCTATAATGAAACTATTTTCACTCCCGCTGAGTTCGAGGAAGCATTTCAATATGAGGCTAAATTTGATAAAATCTTCCCGAGGGGCAAACAAAATGATGAACCACTACCAGTATTCACAAATAAAGTCATCAGTCCAGCTTTAGAACATAAGTATAAAGAATACCCTCGTGTCGGTAGAGCAGTAACTTTTCTTATTAAAGCAAGATCAGAGGGACATTTAGCAGCTAAAATTTCGTTGTACGTAGGGGTGCTTGAATGTCTGTTTACTACTGATCCATCCGAAGTTGCGCACAAGGTAACAGAAAGGGCAACTTTAATTTTAGGTGGAAGCCTCAATGAGAAGCTTGAGAATTATAAGTCAATCAAGAAGGCATACGATTTAAGATCAAAGTACGTGCACGGTGCTGCGATGAAAAACGAAAAAAAAGTCATAACACATGACTATTTTCAAACAGCGTCACGAAATATGGACATGATTGTACGGCGCATATTAAAACTTGTCATATTTGAGTTTTACGAAAAATTTGAAAATGATCAAATTCTAGAACAATGGTTCAAAGAATTGTTGTTCAGTTAAAGAAAATACGGCTTTGGTTGAACAGCTTTCGATAACTTATTAAATAAGTTGAGTGTGCATGCACAAGTAAATATATTCTCTTCACGCTGCCAGATCTATTATGCCTTAAATCATGGTACGGTGCAGACTGAATATAGAATATTATCAAAACAAGAAGATTTTAGCTGTAACGTTCGCAAGCCCTTTCTATCTTCAGAAACATGCTTTTCGACATAATATCTCAAGCAGGGTACTGATTTTACATCATCAATCACTAAGCAGATTTTGTTAATGGTAAGAGTTTTTGAAGATGGATATTCAAAAGCTGTTTATCAACTAAATTGCGGCATAAAGTAATACTCCTGCCTGTTGTCCCAAAAGTATAACAACTGCAATTGCGTATCTGTAATACGATAAAATAGTGAGCAGTTTTTGTTGAGTGTCGCTATTCTTACTTGTTCATCGAAGGGGGATGCCTTAAATATCAAAGGTTGTGTAGTGAGCAATGCAATGGTTTGCTCTGCTTTGATAACAAACTTATTAGCAACTCGCGAACCAAATTTGTCAGTCAGGAAGGTATATAGAGATTGAAGTGTATCTTTTGCGGCGGGAGTGTAAACAACAGTTAAGCTCACTTTGCTTCAAGCATGTCTTTAATTCCGGTATAAGTACTTAGATTTCCGTTCTCGGCTTGTTGTAGTGAGTTCTTGACGCCTTGTACTACGGCTTCGGGATAAGCTGTTTCGGTTTGTTTAAATGAAATTTTCATTGCTTTCATTACAGCTTTCAAAGCATCAAGCTGTTCCTTATTTTGAGGGTATACAATCAGCGCATCCATAAAAACCGGCACAAATTAGCGTACGACAATATCATTAAATCCTGACTAAAACAAAAATGGAACATGCGTTACACATGTTCCATTTCGCCTTTAAAGTACCCAGAGCCGACGTATTGTCGGTTCTGTAAATCAAGCATTTGCGGAACATGTCGGAGTAGATAGCATTGAACGCCATCTAATTATGCATACTTTTTTGTTTAAATCGTTTCAATCAATCTCCTGTTCAGGTAAATATTATTTGTTAATAATCAGTATCACATTAAGCGATACTTGTGTTTAAGTGCGATGTTGCTTACCTCAGCAAGAAGCATTGGTAATTGAGCCGAGTCAATCATATCAGCAGTTAAGTGAAGGCTTACGGTAAATTGTTTATTCGCTCTTGTCTCGTATCCACCCTCTGGTTCCTTTAATACATTGACCTTGTCATTCATCCTTAGGTAAGCGCCAATTAGATCGAACTTCAAAATTTCAGAAGCTTTTACCACTTGAGGCAAAGTCATCTCTGAACTGCCTTGCATGATATTGTACAATGTCCTGGTAGAAATACCACACAATGAAGCGAAATCTTTCATGGTTGGTCGACCATCTTCGTTCATCTTTTCCTGCAATATTTTTCCTATATGGTTCATCGTTGCACAAATGTTTGAAAAATTTTGCATCTGTACCTCAAATAGTTGTGCATAATTTTGCATGTTTTAAAGAAAACATTTGCATGAAATGAAAATATGTGCGCATATTTGAGCAACAAATAACGCATTGCATTTGCATTTGCACAATAACCCAATAGTGTTATGCTTTTATCCAAAGAAGAACTTCAAAAAATTAAATTGAATCTTAAGCCGGCAGATAAGAAAAAACTCGCCGAAGACTTCGATTTAAAACCGGGTACCATTCGCAATATCTTAAATGGTACAAACCAGAATGCGGATGTATTAGAAGCAGCGGTTGCGATGGCTTTGGAAAATAAAGCATCGGACCAGGTTAAGGTTGCCTCTATACAAAAATCAATACTTGCCTTATGAGATCAGTAATACCGGCAGGTTTATTAGACAATGGCGCCGAATTCTTTGCCGACCCAGATAACCATAATATAGCGCATGTTACTTACCAAAAAAGGGTTTACCGTGTGCATCAGGCGCCAGAACAAATTAAAGCGATTGTTCTAAGAGACATGGATAGCAATCCGGAAAAAGTCTTAGTTCTGAACGAAATGGGTTTCGTCGAGCAAGAAGCATTGATGGAAAAGTATTGCAGCTGCGTTGTCGGTGCATTTGACCCGAACAATGATATCGAAGGACAACAATTATCTCATCATGAATACAGATTATGTTCTTTAAGAGGTACGTGCCCGGGTACAGATAAAGTATGTAACCCCCTGCGTGTATCAAAAGGCACACTGACATATCGGGAGGTCGAAGTGCTTACACTGATTGGCCGCCGCAAACTGAATAAAGAAGTTGCTTTCGAACTCGGTATAAGCGAGGAAACGGTCAAAAGGCATATCAATAAAATTCTTAAAAAAAGCGACCTGATGAATAAAATGGACCTTATCACCTTAGCTCATCAAAAAAATTTAATCGGTAAGCCAGCCAATGCATTAGATTATCAAACACCCAAATACACTACATCGGAGATTTTTGATAACGAGTACATAGTCACCAAATTAAAATCTTGGTTGTCACAACGTAGTAAAGCGCTGGAAACAGTACCAGGCAACAAAAAGGTATTGGAGATAGCAAAATTAAAGGTGATGCTAAGTTTTTATCTGAGACAGCCGGCAGCGGACTTGCTAAGTTTCATAATTAATCATTATCACCTTTTCGATTCCGTTGCACCCACGGAAGGTTCAACGCATAGAAATTATTATCAAAATACCATAGAGCCGCTGCTCAAACGCTGCCATCATGAGTTTGAGGCAGCCAATAAGATATCAAAAGGTGGCAGTTAGTTCTTAAACAAATTTTCGGACGTGTCGAGCGAAAACGATTGGTCGCGGAAGTATTGCAGTAAGTAAGCTGGTTCGTCACCTCCAGCAACATTGGGCATCGTTCTTTATATAAGTTAAGCGCATACCACATTTAACTGTTTTTGGAACCGGCCAGCCCTGCCGGCATACGCTTCCAGGCCTGAGCGATATCAGGCCTACCTCTTAGCCTAATTTCAAACATAAATATTAATGAAAGCCATTTCACCTGAAAAAGTAAAGCTGATCACTAATTGGGTGGCAGCAAACTTCCCGGACGCGGAAGTAATATTTACCAATTATGAGCCCGAAACAGGCGCTGATGGTATCTACTTCGAAGCTACGGACGTTGAGATTGACCAAGCAGTCGAGCTGCTCGAACTTAAAGACCAGTTGCGCCTACCGGTCGGCCTATGCAACACCGGCAAACTTGATATCGTGTCGTTTAACATTTTGTACCCTCACCCCAAAACCATTACAGTCTAAGCCTATGTGTCCTAAAGATGTTTTAATCGTGCTTTGTGCCCTGGCTTGCATTAGCTGGGGCCTGGCCACCATGTCAACCATGTGGCGCAATAAAAAAAAAGATGCTGCCCGGCGCAAAGTGAGAGAGTTTAACCGGTTTAAAACTAAGTTTTAGCGTATGCAAATAGTTTTTTACCTGATTGTACTGCTGCTCATACTGTTGGCCATTGCCAACTAACCAATTATATCTAATTCTAAACCGTGCAACACACTAACAATTATATCGACGCTAAGGATATTTTAAGCGTTACTGATGGAGGCCTTACCATCATATTTGACCTATACCCGCAAGCCGTAGGTTGCGACCTGGACAGTAAGAAGAAGTTTAAAATCAGAGAAGAAAAGTCTGCCTCGGCTAACCTCAAAAAACTGGATGACGGTACCTGGGTAGTTACGGACTTCGGCAGCGATGCCAAATCTCGTAACGGCATTTTATGCTGGATGTTGGAGCGCCACGTGGACTACGTAACAGCGCTGAGGCAGATAGCCGGCAAGTATGGTATTGCTGGTCAGCGGGAGGACTCGGCAGCGCCCAGGGCGGAATACAGTGAAGAGCCGGCAGCTGCCGATGCTGAGGAAAATACCTGGGAGTGGGAAGTTCGTGAAAGTTTCACTGACTTTGAGATAGAGACGATCGTCAGCCGCAATGTGCTCAAACACGTAAATAAAGAGGCGGAAACTAATAACGTTGAGCCATACTCGGTAATTGCTGCAAAATTCAAGTATTACCGGTGGCATTCGCTGCTCAGTTATTCCCTGGTTAAAAACCGCAAGCTAATGACGTTTTCAGCTACGGATGAATATCCCATTTTCCTGATTGACGAAAGGACTCACCAAAAGCTATACCAACCGCGTCACCCGGATAAAGGCAAACGCTTTATGTACATCGGTAAAAAGCCCAAAAACTTCATTCATGGTCTCGAACAGCTGAATAAGGCTTACGAGATTAAAAAGGACGAGCAGGAGCATGATGATTCCATTGATGGTAAGGATAGCAAGAAAAAGAAAGAGTACAAACTCGACGAAGTTATACTTTGCTCAGGCGGTTCCGATGCTATCAATGTTGCGCTTTTAGGCTACCAGGTTATATGGCTCAATAGCGAAACTGCCGAACTGGAGGGGCATCAGTTTCATAGCATAAGTAATAAGGTAGAGAAGTTTTACCAGCTGCAGGATATTGACCCCACCGGTGTGACAGCTGCTCACAAGCTCGCCATGGACTATCTGGATATCTACACTATCGAGCTTCCGGATGAATTGAAATTTAAGCGTGATGGCCGGGGAAATCCTTGCAAAGATGCACGCGATTACCTCAACTACTACAATGCTTATAACTTTCAGCGCCTCGTTAAAAGTGCTTTACCTTACAAATTTTGGGAGCAGGTACCTAACTACGTTGGCCGGGGAGACAACCAGGTATTTGTCGGCTATAAGTATATCATTAAAGGCCTACGTGCTACGCGTTTCTTGTACAAAAACGGTTTTGGCCGCATGAAATTACCACACACAGAAAATGATTGGATTTACATATATCGTGATGGGAACGTTGTTAGCCCGGTTGATGTGGGAGTAATGCAGGATTTCTTGCACAAATTCGTTGCAGATGGGTACCATGACGAAGAGCTTCGCGAGGCTATGCTTAGCACCACCAAAATGAGTGAAATGGTGCTTTCTACTATTAAATACTGCGATATAGACTTTCAAGATTTTACGCCCACCAGCCAATTTATCTTTTTTAAAAATAAAACGGTCGAGATTGGCAGGTCCGAAATTAAATTTCACCGGCACGGTACCATCAACCGGTACATCTGGAAAGATGAGCTGCATCAGCACGCTATTTCGGCGCTGGAAGAGCCGCCGTTTATCATAACTAAGGATGCGAACCTTGGAACCTACGATATCGAGATTAAAGACAAAAATTGCCCGTACTTAAAATTTCTCATTCAGACAAGCCGCATCCATTGGCGTGACGAGCTGGAGGGTAAGCGCATGAACGACCTGACACCAGCCGAGCGCGAACTCTACCTGCAAAAGCATCACTGCAGTATTGACGGTCCGAATCTTTCCGCTGACGAGATTGAGGAGCAAAAGCAGCATTTGTTAAACAAGCTGTTTGTTATTGGCTGGCACCTTCACCGGTATAAGGACCCGACGAAAGGCTGGTTCAGTTGGGGAATGGACGGCAAGATGTCTGAAGATGGCAAAAGCCATGGCGGCTCGGGTAAGTCTATTTTGTTTGACAAAACTCTACGCCTGATGATGCCGAAAAACGTGTTCATCAATGCACGTGACCCTAAGCGGGTAGAATCGGAGTTTAAGTATGATGGCCTGGATGAAAATACCCGGTATGTTCTGTTCGAGGATTGTTACGAGCGCTTCAACGTAGACCAGTTTTACGTGGACACCAACGGTGATATCGATGTCAATCCTAAAGGTAAAACCAAGTATACCGTCAAGTTTTCTAAGGGCCCTAAGTTTGCTTTTACCAGCAACTTTATGCCTCGTGACCAAAGCCCATCAACTGCACGTCGTATCATGTATTACGTGTGTAGTGACTACTACCATGAGCAGGGCGAAAACGGCGAGTATAAAGAGCGCCGCACGCCGGAAACCGACCTTGGTATTAAACTTTTTGACGGCTTTGACTATGACCAATGGAACAGCTTTTATAACCTGATGTTCCATTGCATCCAGTTTTACCTTACTACCGATGAGAAAATTAAGCCGGCCATGGAAAACGTCAATAAGCGCAATCTCCTGTCGCTGATGGGCGTGGAGTTTCACAAATGGGCGCAGGGTTATTTTTCACCGGAAGGCGGCAACGTTGACCGCATGATTCCGCGCGAAGA
>CAXYKR010000033.1:0-21087 GCA_964277815.1 uncultured Mucilaginibacter sp.
AGAGCATACTATTCATCTCAAAATGCCCGGTTTTGAACCTAACCTCGTTCGAGTCGCCGAAGAAGTTTGGGTTACCAAGAACAATATCTGCCTTATCGGTTTTTAAAATCCTGATGGCGGTTTGTATAAACTTGCTCCTGATTTTATTGTCGGCATCCAAAAACAGCAAATACTTGCCCGACGAGTTACGGATACCGGTATTACGGGCAGCGGCCGGCCCCTGATTTTTTTGGTCGATGATTGTTAAATGCTCTTTAGTTTGTAGCGCATTTAAAATCATCAGGGTATACTTATCGGTCGAGCCGTCGTTAACCAAGATAATCTCGTATTTGATTTTATCCAAGTCATCAGAGGCATAAACGCTCTCTACCGCCTCCAGCAAGTAATTGCCCGGATTGTAAACAGGTATGATTACTGAAACATCCATTTTAACTTGCTTTTGGTTCGTTTAAACAGCATCAGCGGCACATAGTACCAATACCACCAGGCGGCATTTTTATAACGATTAGCCAATTCGCGCTTGTCGGCAAAATGGTTTAAGTACTCCGGGTGCTGCATCCAGTTTCCGCTAGCCCCACCTAAATCAAACCGGGCTATAATTCGGTTCACATAAACCGGATTAATGCTATCGTTAAAAATTTTAAGGTTAAAGTCCCAGTCGGCACACAACTTAAACTTCAAGTCGTACTGCGAGCGTTCAAAAAGTGAACGGTGATAAAAAATGGACTGGTGGCAAATGCAACGGTCCATCAATTGCACATAAGTGTAATTACTGTAACGCTCCAGCGTATTGGCCGAGGTAAGCACATCACCATATATAAATTTACTTTCCGGGCGTTTTTGTATCGTTTTATATATTTTGGATAAAATTGAATCTCCGTAGAGTTCATCATCACTGCCTAAAAAATACAACCACTTTCCTTTCGACAATCTGATACCCTTGTTCATAGCGTCATAAGTACCTTGGTCTGGTTCTGAAACGATACGAAGATTTACTGCACGCTGATATTTACGGGCAATAGCAACAGTATCATCGGCGGAGGCACCATCCACTAAAATAACCTCATAAGCATCAAAATCTTGCTTGATGATACTTTGCAAGCACCTGTCAAGCGTGGCGCTGCTATTATAAGTGGGGATGATAATCGAAAAAAAACTCATATTACAGCTTGTATCCAAATTGTTCGATAAAGGGCTTCCAGAATGGCAGATTATAACGCCACCACGCATGGCAACCTGTAGGTAACTGATAATTATTCAATTCAAATAAAGCCTCAGGCTTAACCTCAAAACTAAATTGTATAGCCTCGTTAATGGGCGCCAGTTTAAAACCGGGTGTGCGTCTGGCTATCAACTCGGCTATCACCCAGTCTTCGTTCAGTAAATCTGCATCTTGCAGGTATATATTTTCGATTGGTAATAGCGTAGTAAGCCAAAATTGCAATTTGAGCCATACGTTTTTGTAGTAATGCTTAGGCTTGGTTGGGTCGTTGTATTCTGCTACTTTAATGCCCTTTCGCATCGCCTCAATACTTCTTAAAGAAAAGCCCGAGTTACCTACCCCCATCAAATTATCACTCGTTGTTTCGGCGTATCCCTCAAACCAGGGGGCACCTATGTAATCGTAGCCCTTATTACACCAGAGTTCCAGGTCGTTTTTAAAAGCAAAAGCATCAAGTTCATAAGTAACCAAGTACTTATAGCAGGCAAATAATTTGTAGAAATACTGACTTAGTTTAAGTTTATTATAGTTAAGCAGGCTATTTTGGTAAGTAGCAGGTATATATTTCACGTCGATAGTAGGTACGATTTCTTGATAGGCTTTCAGATTTAGCCCTTCGGGAGCGACGATATAAATAGGGAATTTATGAAATATACGATAGGCTTGCTCAAACGAGATAAGCTCATAATAAGATGGGTCCGGCTTGTGTACAGGAATAATAATAACACAATGATAGGCTGTCATAAGGTTAACTGTTAAATTCATAATCGGATGAACGAAACATGCCCGATATTTTGGCATGACCAAAATTCAAGCTGGCCGAAAGCAGCTTTTTAAGAACCTTTACCTTATTTTTAAAGGTAATTTTATCCACCCGCCTGAGCCAGTTGTAGCCCACCCGTAAAAATGTGTATGTAGGAAAATAAACCTGTTTAAAATTGATATTACCAATAACATCAACCCCTTCGGTAACCCAAAGCCCTTCCTTTTTGGCTGGCCGCGATACATTACCGGCATGGTCTCTGAAATAATTAAGTGTGCTGTCTTCGTACGCAATATTGGTATGGTGCAGCATGCGGGTGTAGAAGATAAGGTCGCCCGATGCTTTGTATTTGCCTAAACCGAAAACCGAACTCAAGGCGTGCTCCCTATTTAACAGGCATGCACTAACATTGGGTAAGCAATATCCCGAACTTAAAGTGTCCTTAATTTCGGCGGGACCGAACGAAAAGTTTTTGTGGTTATAGGAAGAACTGACCACCTCATTATTTTCATCTACCACTTGCGAACGGCAAAACGCAATGCCGATGTTAGGGTAACGCCCTATCAGTCCGGCCATTTTTTCTAAAAAGGTAAGGTCTGCGTAGTCGTCACTTTCGGCAATCCAAACCCAGGGGCTCTTAGCTAACTGCAAACCCTTTTCCCACTGGTTAAAAGTGCTGCCGCTATTGGTTTTGTTAAAAATGATGTGACTGATGCGTGGGTCGGAACTATATCTACTGATGATTTGCTGACTGTTATCCGGCGAAGCGTCATCTAGAATGATTAATTCGCTAATGGGATAGGTTTGATTTAAAACCGTTTGAATACGTTGGTCCAGGTATCGAGCATGATTGTAACTTGGTATTATAACCGATATTGCAATAATGTTATTCATAAAGTAGTATCTATTTTATAGCGGCCGGCAATCTCATTACCGAGATTTACCGGCTATCACTCTAAAGCGTATTATGTGTTAACTTCATTAATCATTCTCTTACTTTTATAAAATGCTGACGCATTAAATTAAACTTATAAGAAAATACAACAGGAACTTCACAAACCAGAAATAGAACTTTCAGTATGATTAAGTAGATATTATATAATTTAATAAAACGTAATATCTACCGCCAATCGCTAATAGTTTTACCCCTTGCTTTAAAAATACTTACCAAATAAATTTTAGTTACGTTTTTTACGTCAACGCGCTTTTTGATGGGGTAAACGAATGAATAGCAGTGGCGAATTGATTTTTAGTTAAAATCAACCCTTTCTTTTGTGTTAAAAAACAGCCTAAAAAAACCGCTTTTTAATTAATTTTTGACCTGGTTAAAAAACTTAAGCCACAACGTAAATGATTTTCGAGAAAGCAACGACGCCTCTTCAAATCAATATAAGATAGGATGACAGTTGGCTACAAAATAAAATTTATGCCGTTGTAAAAAGCGCTTTTTCCGAGCAGTTCTGCAATAGTTTGAACCACTTTATCAATAGTATTTTAGAAGATGTTTTAGCGAAGTCAGTTTATCGCAATCGTCGTGCACATGCCGTCGCAAAGATTTAAGGGAGTAGAGAAAGGATTATTGGCTAAGATTGGTGCGAATTATTACCATATGCAACGTTACTAACTTTGATGGATAGCGGGGTAAATAAAAAAGGCTGTCTTGAACACAAATAACTCATTATTACTTGTATTCAAGACAGCCTTTGCTGTTGATTGAATCTACCGCTTAGGCGTTCTTTTTCCACTTAATGCCGCAGCCTATAGCTTTGGTGCTGCTTACTTTGGGCTGCTTACCGGTTAATAAAGCATTAACGGCGTTCTCCACATATTTTACTTTCGCAGGGTTGGCGTTTTCGGTATCGTTATCAATAGCGCCAATATACTTGACCACGTTACCTGCAGGTGTTTTTTGTAGCACATACACATGCGGGGTAGCTTTTGCTCCATAAGCACGGGTAATATCCTGCGTTTCGTCAATCAGGTAGGGAAAGGTATAGCCTTTTTGTTTAGCCAGTTTTTGCATGTTTTCAAACGAATCAGTGGGCTCGGCTACCGGGTCGTTAGGGCTGATGGCAATCACCGGGTAACCTTTGGCGGCATACTCTTTATCTAAGGCCATAATCCGGCTTTCATAAGCTTTGGCATACGGGCAATGGTTGCAGGTAAATACAACAATGTATCCTTTTGCAGCTTTGTAATCGGCCAACGACACGGTTTTGCCGTTTACATTTTTCAATTTAAAATCGGTGGCCGCATCTCCTACCTTGTAACCCGAGTCGGCCGGTTTAAAGGCCACACCGGCAACGGCAATCATCAATAACGCAATCAGTTTTTTCATGGCAGTTTTATTTATTAGTTTGATAAAGCTTGTTCAGTTCATCATAAGTAAACTCACGTTCCTCAAATTTATGAATACCTTTTTTTGCGTTAACAATAAGCGTACCCGGCAAAGCGCCGCTCCACTCTTTATCTATGCCATCAATCAGTTCCTGGTCGCTTTTGCGGGTAATTAGGAGCACCTCAGATTTGAAGCTGCGTTTGACAGCAAAAGCTTTTACCGCCGGGTACTTCGACTCAAAATCCATGCTCCCCAGCAACACTTTCAGGGGTTTATTTTTGTATGTAGCTTGCAATTTCTCAAAGTTAGGTAACTCAGCCACACAAGGTTTACACCAGGTAGCCCAAAAGTTAACCACATAAACTGTATCAGTATTACCAATTCGTTTTTGCAACTGCGGCAGACTTATCTTTTTAACCTGCGCCGTACCGGTAAGACTGTAAAGCAATAATGCCAAAACAGGTAAAATTATTCTCTTTGCAAACATCAATTTAACAGTTTTAGACAAACATTACTCCATTTGGGCAATGCTGTTAGTATTAATGACGGAACCGGCACGCGAAAAGTATTTGTACATTGATGGGTCGCGCAGTTTTACAATCAGCACACCTTTGCGTGTACTGGCATGCACCAGGTAACCGTTTTGCAGGTAAACACCCACATGGCTAAACTTCTTGCCGTCAAAATCAAAAAATACCAGGTCGCCCTCCTGCAGTTCCTCTTCGTATTTGCGTTTAATGGCATTCACCTGTTTGGCGGTGTTGCGCGGCAGGTTAATCCCATAAACCTGCTGCTGTAACAATAGTGTAAATCCTGAACAGTCTACCCCATCGTGGTCTAAGCCGCCAAATTTGTATGGGGTACCGTACCACTGGTCAATAAAGGCATAAAGCCGGCCGTTGGTAATGTCGCGGCTGTCTACCTGTAATAATTCCGCATACTTATCGGCAATAAAGCCCTGCGGTTTTACTACCTCGCCCGGTGAACCTTTAAGCACCGCCTTTTTTGATTTACACGAAACCGCCAGCGCGCACAACACCATCAACAACCAAACTAACCGGGGGACGGATTTAAACATCATTAAGCTAAAGGTAATGGGTTTACCGGCATCAGGCAATAGTTAAACACCATTTATATAATGATACCGGCGTAATAAACATGTTGTACGAAAAAGGCCGGATTGCGTTGCAAACCGGCCCTCACTAAAGTTTTAAATTATATTACTTAACCGAAAACTTGTAAATCGTAGTGGTTTTATAAGTCTGTCCGGGTTTAAGCTCAGTGCTTGGGAACGACGGCTTGTTAGGCGAGTCAGGGAAGTGCTGAGTTTCTAAAGCCAGTGCCGTACGGTTGTCGTCTTTAACATCGCCTTTAAATTTAAAGGCACCTTTCATAAAGTTACCGCTGTAAAACTGGATACCGGGCTCTTCGGTAAATACTTCCATCACAATACCGCTCTTATCGCCTTGCAGGGTAGCAATAGGCGTTTGCAGGGTGTGCTTGTTTAATACAAAGTTATGGTCGTAGCCTTTACCAAATTTCAGTTGCTCGTCGCCCTCGTTGATGCGTGCACCTATTTCGGTAGATTTTCTGAAATCGAACGGCGTGTTTTGTACCGATGCCAGTTTGCCGGTAGGAATCAATGTATTGTCAACCGGGGTAATCTGGTCGGCATCTAATTGCAGTTTATGTTGCAGGATTGAACCGCTGCCGTTACCATTTAAGTTGTAGTAAGTATGGCTGGTTAAGTTGACTACGGTTGCCTTATCGGTAGTTGCGGTGTAAGCAATTTCTACAGCGTCTTCGTCAGTCAGTTTGTAAGTAACAGTCGTTTTTAATGTACCCGGAAAGCCTTGTTCACCATCTGCCGAAGTGTACGACAACTCAAGCGTATGGTCGTCAACAGGTTTTACATCCCACATTTTCACATCAAAGCCTTCTTTACCGCCGTGCAATGTGTTGTCGCCGTCATTAGCCGGTAGTTTATATTCTTTACCCTCTAAGGTAAATTTAGCTTTGCCAATACGGTTGCCGTAACGGCCAATCAGCGCGCCATAGTAGTTACCTTTAGCTTCTTCAAAATTTTCAACGCTGCCAGGGCCGGCAATTACGTCTACCATTTTACCGTCTTTATCGGGTACCAGCAGGCTTACCATACGGCCGCCATAATTGGTTACCGCCAGTTGTACGCCTTTACTGTTTTTTAGGATATATAATTTGGTTTGCTTGCCATCAATAGTTTTCTCGAAATTAGAGGCTGCTGGAAGTTGCCCGGCAACCTTGGTGCTGTCTGTCATATTAGTAGATTGTTTGTTGGATGATTGGTTGCAGGCGGTAACCGAAAACAGGCCGGCTGCCAGCATTGCTGCAAAAAAAGTTTTGCTCTTCAGGTTAATCATAACGGTTTTTTGGTTTAATGTTTACAACCGGCTGCAAACGTGCGATTTAGCTTTTATGGCAAGCCGCAGTCAGTGGGGACTAAAATGTGTAAAAAAAACATCATTCACAATAAATGTTTAATGTACGTTTATCCATATCTGCTTTAAACTTGTGTAACATTGTTACTGTTAGAGCAATTTGTTTTAGAATAGGTAAGTTTGCACCAAACCCCTAATAGGTTTTAGTGTTGATGTTGAAGCTTATAAACATTGATTGTTTTTACATACGATTTACAAACTACCTGCTTAAGTTGATAGACAAATGGCGGTTACTAAAAAATATGCTGTAATTTTACCGGCTCATTAATGGATACTCAAAACAGCACAACAGCACCGGCAACTAAGGCAGGCCCTTCTATCGGTAAACGCTTTACCCAATTTTTTGTAGACGTTTATGATGTTTTTGCCTTTATTGCCCGTTTTTTTAAAGAAGCCTTTGTTCCGCCATACGAGTTCAGGGAGTTAATTAAGCAAACCTGGGAAGTGGGTGTACGGTCGTTATTACTTATTACCGTTACAGGCTTTATCGTAGGATTGATATTTACCAAGCAGTCGCGCCCGTCGTTACTACAATTTGGTGCCACCTCGTGGATACCCTCGCTGGTATCTATTGCGCTGATGCGTGCGCTGGCCCCATTGGTTACGGCGTTAATCAGTGCCGGGCGTGTGGGTTCAAGTATCGGTGCTGAGATTGGCTCCATGCGGGTAACCGAGCAAATAGATGCCATGGAGGTGTCGGGCACTCACCCGTTTAAATATTTGGTGTGTATACGCACTCTGGCTACCACTATCAGCATTCCAATCCTCGCTATCTATAATGGTTTAATAGCCATGCTGGGTGGTTACCTTACCGTGGCCGTTAACGAGGGAACCAGCTTTAGCACTTATATACAGCAGTTTTTTCAACCTTTGGGCTTTATTGATTTTGAGTCTTCGCTTATTAAGTCTACCATTTTTGGCTTTACCATTGGTATCGTAGGTAGTTACAAAGGCTGGAACTCATCAAGCGGTACTGCGGGTGTAGGTAAGGCCGCTAACTCTGCCGTAGTAACAGCCATGTTTTTGGTGTTTATTGAGGAAGTAATTATTGTACAAATAACCGGCTGGTTCCGTTAAACGAGATATTGATATGGAAAAACAATCACAATCCATAGATTATAACGAAAAGGTAATCAGCATCAAGGGCCTTACCAAATCCTTTGGCGATTACCACGTTCTGCGCGGTATCGACCTGGATTTATATCGCAAAGAAAACCTGGTGGTCCTGGGCCGCTCGGGTACGGGTAAATCGGTGCTTATTAAAATTATCTCGGGTTTGCTTAAGGCCGATTCCGGTACTGTCAACGTTCTGGGCAACGAGGTTACGACCATTACGCCGCAGGATTTGCAGCAATTACGTACCCGTATCGGCTTCTCTTTCCAAAACAGTGCTTTGTACGATAGTATGACTGTTCGTAAAAATCTGGAATTCCCGTTGGTGCGCAATCAAAAATCGCTCAAACGGAAAGAAATTAATGAGATGGTTGAGCGTGTGCTGGAGGCTGTTGGCTTGGGCCAGACGATTAACCAGATGCCTGCCGAGCTTTCAGGCGGTCAGCGTAAACGTATAGGTATTGCCCGCACACTTATTTTGCGCCCCGAAATTATGCTGTATGATGAGCCAACCGCCGGGCTCGACCCCATCACATCGATGGAAATTAACAACTTAATTAACCGCGTACAGGAACGCTTTAATACTTCATCAATTATTATAACCCACGATTTAACATGCGCCAAAACCACCGGCGACCGCGTAGCCATGTTGCTTGACGGTCAGTTTCAGCGCCAGGGCACTTTTGACGAGGTATTTGAAGGTGACGACGTACGGGTTAAACAATTTTACGACTATAATTTTATCAATTGAGATAATGGATCTTAAAGAAAATAAAACCGCTTTTTGGGTAGGCCTCTTCATCGCCGTGGGCTTGCTGATATTTGTTGTAGCAATATTTACGCTGGGTAACCAGCAAAAAACCTTTTCGAAAGGGGTGCATCTGCAAGCCCGTTTTGATAACGTATCTGGTTTGATTAAAGGTAACAACGTTTGGTTTTCGGGTGTTAAGGTGGGCACTATCAAAAATATCAAATTTACCGGTATAAATCAGGTTGACGTTGAGTTTAACGTAGACCAGGCAATTCAGCAATATATCCACAAGGATGCTATTGCAAGCATTGGCTCTGAAGGCTTTATCGGTAATAAAATTATCACTATTGATGGTGGTAACCCGGCATCGCCGGTAGTTCAGGACGGCGACATGCTGAACTCTAAAGGCATGTTGTCTACCGATGATATCATGAAGACTTTTCAAAAGAATAACCAAAACTTACTTGAGATTACTTCTGACTTTAAAACGCTAAGCAAAAAGATGGTTGAGGGTAAAGGTTTAGCAGGTAGCTTATTGGCCGACTCGAACCTGGCTATGCAGTTTAAAGCCGTAGTGCAAAACCTGCAAAATACCACCGCCCGTACATCAGCCATGGCAGATGAATTGAAAACCTTCAGCGCTAAGATTAATACCAAAGGTGGCCTTGCCGATAAGATGCTGACCGACACTGCCGTGTTTGCCAAGTTGCAACAGTCGGCTGACCAATTGCAACAGGCTACCGCTAAAGCCAGTACTTTAACAGATAACCTGAATCGTGCAAGCGGTAAACTAAATACCACAGATAACGCTTTAGGCGTGCTTTTAAACGACCAAAATAGCGCTGTTCAATTAAAAAGTACATTAAATTATTTAAATCAAAGTTCAATAAAATTGAATGATGACCTCGAAGCGGTGCAACATAATTTCCTGTTGAGAGGATTTTTTAAGAAACGCGAAAAAGAAGCCCAAAAAGCGGCCGAAACTAAACAAAATCAATAGCTTCCGTTTTGCCCGCCGCCGGGCAACTTTATAACTTGTTGGTGTAGCATACGTATAAGCAGGAAATTGCTCCTTAGTTAAATACGATTTTACTACAACAACATGCTAATTGATTTCCCAGGTAAAACAGTACTCATCACCGGCGGCTCGCGAGGTATAGGCAAGGCATGCGCTCAGTTATTCGCTTCGCTTAATGCCAACGTGGTGATTACCTACATAAACACCCCTGCCGAAGCCGAACAAACGCTGGATAACCTGGGTGGGAAAGGTAAGCATGCTGCTTTTCAGTTAGACCAAAGCAAACCTACGCATGTAGCCCGTTTTTACGAAAAAATGCTGCTTAAATACCCGCGCCTGGATGTACTCATCAACAATGCTGGTATTTGCCTGGAGCATAAAATTAATGAGGCTAATTACGACGGCTTACAGCACAACTGGGAAGAAACCATTAATGTAAACCTGAATGGCGTAGCTAACCTCTGCTATTTCGCTTCAAGGCACATGGGTAAAAAAGGCGGCGGCAAAATCATTAACATATCATCGCGCGGAACTTTCAGCGATGAACTTAATCATCCGGCCTATACAGCCAGCAAAGCGGGTTTAAAAGCCATGAGCCAATCATTAGCCGTGAGCCTGGCTCCTCAAAAAGTGAGTGTGCACGTTATTGCGCCATGTTTTGTAGAAACCGACGCTGCTTCAAGAGTTTTTGGAAGCGATCAAGGTGATGCCATGCAACAACAAAACCCGTTTAACCAGGTTACAACAACCGAAGAGGTGGCACGCCTGGCGGCAGTTTATGCATCGCCCGGATTCGAATTCACCTCTTCGGGTATTAATGATGTTAGCAGTAATTCTTACTTACGCCATTGATTAAATCGTGTTCGCAGAGATTAACCTTTGATTAATCTCAAGAAGTTTACTTTTAAGATAAAACACCGTATGGTGTTAAAGCTGCGTCCTGCTTAGAATTGGTCACTCCGTTGGCAAAATCATCACCGTTTACAAACAGCTTCTCGTTGTCGATAATAATGCGGTGCCCCCCTACCCTAAAATCTCCACTGATTTTAAATACGGCCAAAGGTTGCTGAGCTTCTACTTCATTAACAATATGGCTCGACAAGCCCGAAATATCATCGTCGTTTAGCTGACGTATAAAAAACACTGGCTCTTCATGCCCGTCGCGGAATAACCGGATGGAGCCATCGCCGGTAGTTACCTTGACAGGCGAATTACCTTCAAACTGGCTGCCTCTAAAAACAATAGCTTCATCACTCGATGTGGCAATATTCAGGTCGATAGCCAGATGATTATCCGAGTTATTATTGTTGTTTGACTTACGGTACGACAGTATGGTCAGGAACGGGATGCGTGTATCTGCATCGGCGTAACTTACCTTATTTTCGGTACTTAAAAAGATGTTGGTTCCAAATATGAATGCAAATTTCATGACGCTTAGATTTAATATCTAAGTGAATAATAAAACCCACGGTTTTGTTTGTATTGCCCGTTAATTTAAGCTGCGATGCTCAGGCAAAACACCTTCTAAAAACCGTAGTATCGTATAAGTAGATAACTGCCCGCCCGGCCCGTTTAAATGATAATCAAACCCATGCGTTGCCCATGGCAATTTGAGCCAGTAAAACGGCACTTGGTCTTCCACCAGTTTGCGGCGCAGCCTTTCACTATGCCCGTAGGCTACCAGCACATCATTAGCGCCATGAATCATCAGTGTAGGTACAGTTTGCCTGTTCACAAACTCGATGGGCGAGCTTGCTGCATACTGTTTAGGTACATCGGGATATAAGCCGCCTAAGTAGTTAGCCATCACCCGGCGCGAGTCCATCACCAATTTTGAGGCAGGCAGGCTATAGCCCCACACCATATCGGCCGGACCATAAAAATCAATAACACCCTTGATTCCCTGCTGCTTTAAAGTGTAAGCCGCCAATAACGCAATCTGCGCCCCGGCCGACCGGCCTAGCAAGACAATTCTGCCGGTATCTATCTGCAGTTCATCCGCGTGCTGATGCAAATAATTTAAAGCCGCCGCTACATCCTCCAATGGTGCCGGGCTTCGCCATTTGGGCGACAAACGATAATTGACGCTTACCACCTGGTAACCGACCCGGCTTAGTACCGCGTTCAATTCAGGTAATTGCCTACTATCCCCGCTACTCCACGACCCACCATGGATAACCATTATACACGGGCGTTTACCTTTTGTGGCAGCCGGGTAATAATCAAGCTTTAAACTGGTATCGGCATACGAAATATAAGTAAATGTTTTAAATTGAGTTTGCAGAGGGTCTGTTTGAAACAGTTTGGTAAAACTGAATGGTTTTAACGAAGACTGATACAGCGTACTTCTGCTTTGCGGAAAAGACCGGCTAATATCTTTGCCTACGCTTTTGCTGATTACATAAGTGCTAACGATGGGATACAAATACAGTGCAACAGCCAATACACCTAAAACTGTCCCTTGCCATACATAACGTCCCGTTAGAAAGCCGGCCAATAGTGCCAGCAAAGTAATGCCTATGAACAAGACACCATACTCCCCTACCAGAACAGCCAGCAACCATAAATGATAGGTCGGCGCTTTAAGCACCGTGAGCAATGAGGCTAATAGTAAGATGATGATGACAATTAAACGGAGCATAGGATAAAGCAAATCACAAAGATAGTTTGCTTTGGCAATGATAGAACATTAATGTTACAAGCACGGGCAACGTTTAAAGTTTATTAACTTCCAACAGTATAAAGTCCGGTTTTATGAAAAAACAGTTCCTTGCCCTCTTGTTCAGTTTGCCCGTAATGGCCATTGCCCAAAAACTGTCGCCGCAAACCGTTAAACGTTGCGAGGCCCAGGCAAAAAAAGTGACCATTATTCGTGATAATTGGGGCGTGCCGCACATTTATGGTAAAACCGATGCCGATGTGGTTTTTGGGCTGATGTATGCCCAGTGCGAAGAAAACTTTAAAGGTGTAGAGCGCAACTACCTGTATCAATTAGGCAGGCAAGCCGAGGTAGATGGCGAAAGCAACTTATACACCGATGTGCAACTGCAACTCATTGCCGATAGTGCAGAAGCCATCAAAGAATATAAAAATAGTCCGTTTGGGTTTAAAAAACTAATGGACGCTTTTGCAGATGGTGTTAATTATTACCTGTATAAACATCCCGAAACGCACCCATTGATGCTTAAACATTTTGAGCCCTGGTATGCGCTGATGTTTACTGATGGTAGCGTAGCAGCTACCATTACCGGAGGCATCACACTAAATGAAACCCGCCAGTTTTATGGTAGTAGCGATAACATGAAGTTAGGCGCGGCAGGTAAATCGGCGGAGACAACTGATGATTTGCATAACCGGGTATTTGACCGCGAAATTGGCTCTAACGGGTTTGCTATATCGCCTAAAAAATCGGCTTCGGGCCATGCTCTGTTATACATCAACCCGCATGTGCCTTTCTACTTCCGCTCAGAAGTACAGTTGGTAAGCGACGAGGGCCTGAACACCTACGGTGCGGTTACCTGGGGGCAATTTTTTATTTACCAAGGCTTTAATGCCCATTGCGGATGGATGCATACCAGCAGCAATGCCGACGTAGCCGATGCCTATGCAGAAAAGGTAATTAAAAAAGATAATGACTGGTTTTACGAATATGACGGGCAGCAAAAGCCGCTTATACAGCGCCTGCTAACCCTATATTGCAAAAAGGGCGAAAAGCTTGAGCCAATTAAAATTACCGGATACTATACTCACCATGGCCCGGTGTTGGGTAGCCGCAACGGCAAATGGCTGTCATTAAAAGCCAACAACCGCTCTTACAATGCCCTACTTGAATCGTGGCTGATTACTAAAGCCAATAATTACGGCGAGTATGTCAAAGCCATGAACCTGCTCTCGAACGCCACCAACAACACGGTATATGCCGACGATAAAGGTAATACCGTATTCTGGTATGGCAACTTTATGCCCAAACGCAACCCTCAATTAGACTGGACTCAGCCGGTGGATGGCACCACCTTAACTACCGAATGGCAGGGCCTGCATCCATTAAGCGAGATTGTACAGGTACACAACCCTGCTGGCGGATGGATACAAAATTGTAACGCTACCCCTTATGCCTCAGCTGGCAAGGATAGCCCGAATGCTAAAAATCATCCGGCTTATATGGCACCCGACGGGCAGAACTACCGGGGTATTAATGCCAGTAAGATATTAGATAACTCAGAGAAACTCACTCTTGACGGCTTGATTGCGAAAGGATATGACCGTTACCTTGCCGCTTTTGATGTATTGCTCCCGCCTTTATTTAAGGCATACCAGGAGAGTGCCAATAGCGAGTTGAAAAATACGCTGTCGGCTCCAATCAGCACGTTGCAGCAATGGGACCGCCGCGCGACGATCAACTCGGTAGGCACATCGCTGGCCGTGGAGTATGGCACGCGTTTATTTGGCATGCTGCCCCGGCCATCATCGTCAGAAGAAGGCACGTACCAAACCGAGCGCGTCAATAAACTAATGCAAAGCATTACCCCTGCCGAGCAATTGGATTTATTAAAGCAAAGTATAGATGACCTTACCGCACGCTATGGCCAATGGAATATTGCCTGGGGCGCCATTAACCGCTACCAGCGCCCAGCCGACGGCATCAGTTTTAACGACCAGCAGCCCAGTTTACCGGCAGCATCGGTCGCTTCTACCTTTGGTCAACTCCCATCTTTTGTAAGCAGAACGATGAACGGCACCAAGAAACGCTATGGGTATTCGGGTAATAGTTTTATGGCTGCTGTAGAGTTTGGGCCACGAGTAAAAGCCAAATCACTAATCACGGGTGGACAGTCGTTTAATCCAGCTTCCAAACACTTTAAAGACCAAGCGCAGATGTACCTTGATGGTCAGTTTAAGGATGTATTATTCTACAAGAAGGACGTCTTAAAACATGCCGAAACCACTTATCATCCCGGCGAAGAAAAGTGAAGCAAACACTGAAATTGCCGCGTGCTGGAGAAAGAATATAGACTAAAGCTCCTATAGATAATTAAATATCAACCGGAGCTTTAGTCTTATATAACATTTAAATTACCTCTTTACCCAAGCGGCTATTTTTGTAGCCATAGGTAAAGTAAACCACTAAACCAATAATCAGCCAAATCAGGAAACGCAGCCAGTTGATATAACCCAGTTCGGTCATCAAATAAAAGCAGCTTAACAAACCCAGCACCGGTATCAGCGACAGGTTTTTCATAAATGCCAGCACCGTTAAAATAGCCGATAAAAGAATAAACAGCGCAAACGGGAACTGCTCGTGGCTGTTCTCCTGAGAAAACATGGCAATCATAGGCTTCCAGAATAGCGCCATGCCGCCAATAAATAACACCGGCACAATCCACTTGGAGTTAATGTAAGGGATGCGGAAACGACCTTGCGCAGCTTCTGTTTTTGGCAACAGCAGTACACCTCCGCAAACCAACACAAAGGCAAACAGGGTACCAATACTGGTTAAGTCGGTTACCTCGGTCAGGTTCATAAACAACGCCGGTATAGCTACCACAAACCCGGTGACGATGGTAGAAAACGAAGGCGTTTGAAACTTAGGATGGATGCGCGAAAACGCTTTAGGCAACAAACCATCACGGCTCATGCTCATCCAAATTCGCGGCTGCCCCATCTGGAAAATTAACAATACGCTGGCCGTTGCAATTACGGCACTAATGGAGATTACATAGCTTATTTTGGTTAAGCCTATCCGTGCAAACACAAATGCCAGCGGGTCGCCTACCTGCAGTTCTTTGTAATTTACCATACCGGTAAGTACCAGAGCTATCAGAATGTATAAAACGGTACAAATAATGAGCGAGTAAATCATCCCGCGCGGCAAATCGCGTTGCGGATTTTTACATTCCTCAGCAGTGGTAGATATCGCATCAAAACCAATATAAGCGAAAAACACGCCCGATACACCCTTCATCACCCCGCTAAAGCCGTTAGGTAAAAATGGGTGCCAGTTGGCCGGGGTTACGTAAAAAAAGCCTAAAACTATAACCGCCAATACCACACCTATTTTAAGTAATACCATGGCGTTGGTTACCTTTTTGGTTTCGCGGATGCCGATGTATACCAGGTAGGTAATCAGTATCACAATCAGCAAAGCAGGTAAATTGGCAATCAGCTTAATGCTACCAATATTAGGTGCCGTGGTCCAGGCTAAAGACTCGGCTTTGATACGGTCGGTAATTTCGGTTAAATGACCGGATACGGTTAACTGCTGCAATTGCTCGTGGCCTTTATAAGCCGAAAAGTAATCCATGGTGAGATAACGGGGCACATGCAGGTGGAAGCCCTCGAGCAGGTTAACAAAATATTCGCTCCATGATATGGCTACGGCAATATTACCTATGGCATATTCCATCAATAAATCCCAGCCAATAATCCAGGCAATCAGTTCGCCAAAAGAAGCGTATGCATAAGTATAGGCACTCCCTGCAACAGGTATACGCGAAGCAAACTCGGCATAACACATGGCCGAAAAACCGCAGGTAATGGCCGTAAGCACAAACAATATAGTTACGCCCGGACCGCCGTTAAACGAGGCTGTACCAATGGTAGAAAATATACCGGCACCCACCACGGCGGCAATGCCCATTAAGGTTAAATCTTTGGTAAGCAGTTCTTTTTTTAGATGAGAACCCGAATGTTCGCCATCACCGAAGCCGCTTTGTACATCGGCCAGAATTTTATCGAGAGATTTTTTTCGAAATATACTTTTCGACATGCAGAAAATTAAAGTTAGCAGTACCAAACATAACCATTTTTTACGTGATTACTGATAATGTACTTAATTTGTAACATGATGAATACCCGCATTACTGATGTTTTATACAAGATACGTTTGTTTTTTATCCCTTACCTTATTATTCTGATTACCTGCTTAGTCATCAAAATTAGCTACACCCGCGAGGAGATATATTTTTCGGTCAACAAATTATACACCCACACCGGCGATTTCGTTTTTCCCTACCTCACCGATTTGGGCGAGGGCTATATGGTAATTACGCTAACGCTGATTATGCTTTGCCTCAGTTATCGCAAAGCATTGTTGTTAGCCACCAGCTTTGCCATAAGCGGTATTTTAGTACAAATTGTTAAGCACATTTACCATTCGCCACGACCGGTAATTTATTTTGAGAAAGATTTAGCCCTGATACATTTTGTAAAAGGCATCCGGATGATGGAGTTCAACAGTTTCCCGTCAGGGCATACGGTTACTGCCTTTTCGGCAGCGGTGGTATTGGCGTATGTTTCAGTAAACAAGCGCTATGGTTTTATCTTTTTACTGTTAGCCATCGGTGTTGCTTATTCGCGGATGTACCTGAGCCAACATTTTTTTGAGGATGTGACTGCCGGTTCCATCATCGGCACATTCAGCACCATTATGTGGGTAACCTGGCTGGATAATAAGGCTTTTATGCACTCTCAGCGCTGGGCAAAAGGGCTGATTAAAAAGAAGTAAAAAAGGTTTCTAAATAACTATCAAACAAAAATCCCGTTCGGGCTTACACCACCGAACGGGATTTTTAATTTTAAAAAGACATCAACGCCTTTTTAATTTATACTATTCGGTTGATGACTACACTCTCCGGGTCTGTGAGCATCAACGGCACTTTTTCTACCGTCACAAAACTCAAATCCAAACCAAAGCCACGCTCTTCAGAGATACTCATCTTTTTAAGCTGACCGTAAATGGTCATAATCACCCGTTCGTAAAACGACAAGTTATGCGAACGTGAAAGTACCTTTTCAATCACCACAAAACGGAAATCACCTACAATTTTACGTTTGTTGAGCGACTGGTACTGGCTGGTAATATCTACCTCGCCGTTCTTCACCAAATCTTCTACCACTTTACGGAACAGCAGGTTAATTTGCTGCCCTACCCTAAAGCCCAGTTTAAAATCAATACGAATGAGTTTATTAGGTACTAAAAAGTCCACCTCGTAATCGCGGGTATAAGGTTCGTCCATTACATCAACGTGCACCAGCCAATAAATATCTGCACGCTTAGGTTGCTTTTGCAGTATGGAGTATATAATTTTTGATTCTACTTCCGAATTAAAGTTGGCGCTGGTTAAATAAACCAGCTGCGATGCATATTTAGGCACCGTTTCGTCTTCGCTCAGTTCTTTTAAAATATCGTAGTAATCTTCAACCTCTACAAACTTCACGTAACGGTTACGGATTTTGCGGGCGGTATGCCAGGTCCACATCACGCTAAACAAAATAAAGCCAATCGTCAGTGTAAACCAACCACCTTCCGTAAACTTACCCAGGTTACTCGACAAAAATATACCCTCTACTACCAAATAAACCAGCAAAAACAGGTTAATTAAATAAGATGGCACTTTACGACGCTTTAAAAACTTGGACACCAGAATAGTGGTCATGAGCATAGCTACTGTGATACTTAAACCGTAAGCGGCTTCCATTTTAGCGGAGTGTTGAAACAATAGCACCACGCCTATACATCCGGCACACATAATCCAGTTAATGCTGGGCACGTATAATTGCCCTTTCTGTTCAGACGGATAATTGATTCGCACTTTAGGCCACAGGTTCAGGCGAACAGCCTCGGCGATGAGCGTATACGAACCTGATATCAATGCCTGGCTGGCAATAATAGCCGCCACGGTAGCTATACCAATACCAAAAATCAGGAACCACGAAGGCATAATTTGGTAAAAAGGGTTAAACACATCCAGGTTTAACTCCTGCCCTTCGCGCTGCATCAGCCATACGGCTTGCCCCAGGTAATTTAGTATCAAACAGGTTTTAACGTAAATCCAGCTCACGCGAATATTAGAACGTCCGCAATGCCCCAGGTCCGAATACAATGCCTCAGCACCAGTGGTACATAAAAACACCGCGCCCAAAATACCGAATGCGGTTGGGTTGGCAGTGGTAGTTAATAAATGGTAAGCATAATAAGGGTTGAGCGCTTTGATAATGCTCGGCATCTGCGCAATGTAAGAAATGCCCAGCACCCCCATCATGGTAAACCACAAAAACATAATAGGGCCAAAAGCCTTGCCCACCAGTGAGGTACCAAACTGCTGTATAAAAAACAATGCTGCAATAATGGCAATCACCACACTCATGGTTGGCAACTGCGGGTACTTGGCATGCAAGCCCTCAATGGCTGATGATATGGTGATGGGTGGGGTAATAATACCATCGGCCAGGAGTGCGCAACCACCTACTACCGCCGGGACAATTAGCCACTTTGCCCGCCGGCGTACTAACGAGAATAAGGAGAATATGCCACCCTCGCCTTTGTTATCGGCCTGGAGGGTAATCATTACATATTTGATGGTTGTTTGCAGCGTAAGCGTCCAGAAAATACACGAAACGCCCCCCAACGCTAACGACTCGCTGATGGCGTGGTCGCCAACAATGGCTTTAAAAACGTATAATGGAGAGGTACCTATATCGCCATAGATAATACCTAAACTGATAAGCAATCCTGCTGTAGTCAGTTTTTGTAGGTCTTTATTGTGTGATGACACTTTAAGTTGTAAAAAAGTTTGTAAATTATGATGCTCAGTTGTACAGTCCTAACCGGCTGTTTACCTGCAAAAAACAAGCTATATATGCTATAACTTGCAAAACCAATTTTTGTTAAAAATTGTTAAAAATTGAGTGTAAAATTTTTACATCGTAACGTTTAACTTCTTTTATTAGTACCTTTGTAGCTCGAAGAAATATGGGGCAAAGATATACTTTTAAATTTCTATGGATAATTTTTATTGCGCAAGCGATAGCAATATCCTTTGCCTTCACGTTAGGGACCAGCAAATACGTTAGTGCTGATACCATCTTCAATAAAAAAACTAAAAAAACCTCTTACTTTAAAAACGGCTTAACGGTAGGCGCATTACCCCCGCTAAAGCCATCTACTTATACACCCGTTAAACCGGCGGTACAAACCCCAAGCGATAAACTGTTAAGCAACGTACAGGTTTATCCTAACCCGGTAACCGACCAGATGAATTTAAAATACATGGTTTCGCGTAACGCCATTGTAACCATTAAACTCATGGACGTTTTGGGCAACAATGTGGCTAATCATTCCGAACGTGTAGAATCGGGTGAAAACAAATTTACGATGGACCTGAAGACCAACAAGCTTACCAGCGGCTTTTATTTCCTGAGAGTAATGGTTGGGTCTGAATTTATCATCAAGCGTATTACTATTCTGTAAACTGCGTTGCTAATTGCGCATCCTGTTTTTTCATTGTAACAATTTGGCTTCAATTAGATATTGAGTTGTTGGCTTTTTGTCGCTATTTGCTATTAAAACGACCTTTTGTCTTTTCTCTGCGTGTAAATTCAAGTAAACACTTACTTTATAGCTGTTGTTATGTGTTGACTTACCCGGACCAAGCACTGTTCGGGCCGACATAGCCAAACAAATATTTACTAGATTTGGCCTTTTACACAACCTCTGCTATGAAAATTATTGCCATAGGCCGCAACTACGCCGAACACGCCAAGGAATTGAATAACCCGGTACCCACCACGCCGGTAATTTTCATGAAGCCCGATACGGCCCTCCTGAAAGACAACAAACCGTTTTACCATCCCGATTTTTCGGAAGATATACACCATGAAATTGAGTTGGTGCTAAAAATTTGTAAAGAAGGCAAGCATATCAACGAAAAATTTGCAGCCGATTATTACGACGAAATTGGCTTAGGCATAGATTTTACTGCACGCGACGTACAAAGTCGCCACAAAGAAAAAGGCTTACCCTGGGAATTAGCTAAGGGTTTTGACGGCTCTGCCCCTATCAGCAATTTTTTGCCTAAAACGCAGTTTGAAGATTTATATAACCTGAATTTAAAACTGGATGTAAACGGCCAGACCCGCCAGAATGGTAACACCAAAGACCTGCTCTTTTCTTTCGAAAAAATTATAGCCTTTGTTTCGCAATACATCACGCTTAAAAAAGGCGACTTGATTTTTACAGGTACGCCCGAAGGGGTGGCGGCCGTAAAACCCGGCGACCATTTGCAAGGTTATCTGCAAGACCAGAAATTGCTTGATTTTCAGGTTAAATAATAGCGGATGATTAGAGTATTTTTCTGTTATCTATTTATTTGCGTTTCGGTACTGGCTGCCAAAGCGCAGGATGTTATTCAAAGCAAAGTTTATCCTAAAGGCGTTTTCCAGTACCCTTTGGATTTACCGCCAAGCACGGCCGGTTCTTTTGGTGAGTTGCGGGCTAACCACTTCCACTCCGGACTGGATTTTCGTACCAATCGTCGCATCGGCTACCCGGTACATGCGGCCATGTATGGTTATGTATCGCGCCTAAGGGTGCAACTGGGCGGTTTTGGCAACGCCATTTATTTAAC
>CAXYKR010000034.1:0-4855 GCA_964277815.1 uncultured Mucilaginibacter sp.
GTAAATAGTTATCGCATCGCTTAAAGTCACTTCTCGTGGGTTGTTATTCAATAAACGGGTTATTTTCAAAGCATCTTCGGCCATTTGCGGGATGGCTTCGCGTGGTATGCCTAACTTGCTCAGTTTATTGGGCACGCCGCAGTCCTTAATCAGCGATTTAATTTTTTCTACGCCTGCCCAAGCCGTGCTTAAATCGTCGGTTTCGCGTGCACATCCTAATGCTACAGCTACGTCAGCATAGCGTTTTGTTGCGGCAGGGATGTTAAATGCCATTACATAAGGTAATAGCAACGCATTCGACAAGCCATGCGCCAAATGGAACATGCTACCTAAGGGATAAGATAGCGCATGCACGGCTGCCGTGTTCACCGGCCCCAGGCAAAAGCCGCCCAAAAGGCTACCCATGGCTACCTGAGTACGTGCTTCGGCATCACTTCCATGGTACACCGCCTGCGCCAGGTTGGCTGCAATGAGCCGCATACCTTCGTAAGCATATATATCAATAAAAGGTTGAGCAAACTTGTTGGTATAAGCTTCGAGGCAATGCGTTAAGGCATCCAGTCCGGTGGCAGCAGTAATACTGGCGGGTACACTGGTAGTTAGCAAAGGATCGACGTAAACAACATCAGGCACCAGGTACGGACTAATGATGCCTTTTTTCTGATTATCAGCATCATCAACCAAAATGGCATTGGGCGATACCTCGCTGCCGGTACCAGCAGTGGCGGGCAGGCAAATTAGCTTTTTGTTGCGCTGCTTTAGCAAGCCGTTACCTACAATTTCCTGTAAGGTTTGTGTATTGTCAACCTGCGCAGCAATTAATTTGGCAATATCCAGCACGCTACCGCCGCCAATACCAACTACTACATCAGGCACGGTTCGTTTATATTTATTAATTAGCTTGTCGAAGTCAGAAAAACTTGGCTCTTGTACAATGCTGGTATCGATAGCAATGCCCAAACCTTTTTCTTTTAACTCACTGATAAGTGTTTGCAGCTGAGGCAATAATGGCTCTATAGTAACCAGCAGCACTTCTTCGCAGTTAAGCTGAAATATTTCTTGGCTTAAATCGGCAAGCACACCACTACCAAAAATAAGCTTACCCGGAAAATGTATTTTTAAATTCTGCATTTAATTAATAAGGCATTACCTGTTTATATGGCAAGCTTTGCTTATTGGCAAAGCGAGTTGCCTTGTGCAACCGCAAAAAATCTTAATGTATTTATTACTGGTGGTTTAACAGCAGGTATATACTCACAAAACTATAGCAATTGCCATCCTATTGCTTATAGTATTTTTTCCATAAATTATAACATGTTACCATGTTAATTAAAATGTTACGGTAAAAGAGGAATATATTTTACACTTTTACGTTCATTTGCTATCTTCAAATACTAATTATAAGCTTTCAGGTCTATGAAGCCCATTTATCGTAAACTGTCCGGAGAGTCTGAGTCTTCGTTTAGCATCAGGCATGATGTAAAGCCCAATTTTGGTAACATCTGGCACTATCATCCTGAGCTCGAGTTGCACTATAATATAAAAGGCGAAGGCGTACGTTTTATCGGCGATAATATCGGCAACTTTTCATCCGGCGAATTGATACTGCTTGGTCAAAACCTGCCTCACGCCTGGCGCTGCCGCGAGGAGTACTACCATCACAACAGCGGCTTAAACATTGAGGCTATTGTATTTCAGTTTTTACCCACATGCCTGGGCAAAGATATACTGCAGTTGCCGGAGGCTTTCCTGATTAATAAGCTTTATGAGCGCGCCAAAAGCGGGATGATATTTTACGGTCAGACCAAAGAAAAGGTAATTGAACTGATGAAGGCCGGTGTAAACGCCGGTAGCTTAGACCGCCTTATCGTGATGCTGTCGATACTTAAAACGATGGCCGAGAGTACCGAGTTTAAGCCTATCGTTAACAACCTTAATGCGTTTCAGCAACCGAGTGAGATGGACGATGCCCGGTTGAGCCATATTTATACATATACTCTATCTAACTACAAACGCGATATCACTTTAAAAGAGATATCGGCTTTAAGCAATTTAAGCGTTACGTCGTTTTGCCGTTATTTTAAACTGATGACCAACAAAACGTATTACGATTTTTTGATTGAGATTCGCATCAGCCATGCCTGCCGCTTTTTGGTAGAAAACAAACTGATTACCGAGGTAATTTGCTTTGAGTGCGGCTTTCATAACGTATCTAACTTTTACCGTCACTTTAAAAAAGTAAAAGGCGTAACACCGGCCGAGTACAAACGCAGGTATCTGAAAAACTAAGCCAGTCGGGCAACGCCGACAGTCAATCTACTACAACCATCGCTTATTCATGAAACTAAAAACAGGTCTTTTTGCGCTGCTTTCGTTGGCTGCTTTAACAGCTTCGGCCCAGGTTAAACTGGCCTCTATATTTACCAGCAATGCTGTTTTGCAGCAGCAGTCGCAGGCCCCCATTTGGGGATGGGATAAACCGGGCGCCAACATTACTATCACTACCTCATGGAACGGCAAGGTTTACAAAACCACGGCCGACCAAGCCGGCAAGTGGAAAGCCAAATTAGCTACACCAGCTGCCGGAGGCCCTTATACCGTCACCATTAATGACGGTAAACTAGTAAAGCTGGACAATATCCTGATTGGCGAAGTTTGGATTTGCGGTGGACAATCTAACATGGAAATGCCTATGAAAGGCTTTAAAGGACAACCGCTGATGGGCTCGAACGAGGCCATCTTGAAATCAAAAAACAACCGAATCAGATTATATACCGTACCCCGGTCATCCACAACAGAGTTGCAGGAAAACAGTAAGCCGTCCGAATGGCATGCCGCCAGTCCGGAGTTTGTCAGCAATTTTAGCGCAACGGGCTACTATTTTGGCCGCTTGTTAAATGAGATGCTGGACGTCCCTATTGGTCTCATCAACGTAAGCTACAGCGGTTCATTTGCCGAGGCCTGGCTCGACCCGGAAACGTTAAAAGCATTTCCGGAAATTAAGATTCCGGCCAAAAATGACACCATTAAACAGGTAAGCCGTACCCCTACTACGCTTTACAATGGCATGTTGCACCCCATTGTTGGTTACGGCATTAAGGGGGCTATTTTTTACCAGGGCGAGTCTAACTACGACAACCCCGACCGGTATGAAAAACTATTTCCAGCCTTGGTGAGCCGCTGGCGCAGTTTATGGCAGCAAGGAGACTTCCCGTTTTACTATGCGCAAATTGCTCCTTACGATTATGCACAACTGCCACCATACAACAAAGGCGGCAAGTACAACTCCGCTTATTTACGCGATGCACAACGTAAATCGCAAAAAACCATACCCAACAGCGCCATGGCGGTACTGATGGATATTGGCGAACAAGCCAGCATACATCCCGCCCGTAAAGAACCTGGCGGCTTGCGGCTAGCCTACCTGGCTTTAGGCAAAACATACGACATTAAAGGTTTCGGTTTTGCCAGCCCGGAATATGAATCAATGACGGTTAAAGACACGGCTGCCGTGTTGAAATTTGTTAATGCAGCTAATGGGTTGACCGCCTACAACAAACCATTAACGCAGTTTGAGATTGCTGGCGACGACCAAAAATTTTACCCGGCTAAGGCGGTAATCAATGGCAGTTCTGTTACCGTATCGGCTCTGGAAGTAAAAAAGCCGGTAGCTGTGCGTTATGCCTTTCGCGATTTTATTGTAGGTGAACTGTACGGAACTGACGGTTTACCGGTATCCTCATTCAGAACCGATAATTGGTAATGAATAAGAAAGCACTCTTTATTGCTGCTGCATGCCTGTCGCTCTTTGGTACAGCACAACTACAGGCACAACCGGCAGAACTTGAGCAAAATAATATGGTGTGGGCTACCCAGAGCCAAAACTCGGGCGAGTCTATGCCTTGTGGTGGCGGCGACGTTGGGCTTAATGTTTGGGTAGAAAACGGCGACATCTTATTTTATATTGCCAAAAGCGGAACGTTTGATGAGAATAATAGCTTGCTGAAACTCGGCCGGGTACGACTTAGATTATTCCCTAATCCGTTTGTGGATAGCGATTTCAAACAGCAGCTTTCGTTAAAAACAGGTGCAGTAACTATTCAGGCTAATCATCAGGGCGTTAAAGCCGATGTGCGTATTTGGGTTGATGTGTTTAAGCCGGTGGTACATGTTGAAGTAAACGGCAGCCAAGCCATCAAAACCGAAGCGATTTATGAAAACTGGCGCTTTGCAGACCGCCCGACCAAAGGGCGCGAGAATAATCAAGGCTCGTGGAAATGGGCTAACCGGCCGGACATCAAAACCCGGAAAGATGAGGTTGCTTTAAAAAGCAACAGCGTACTGTTTTACCATCACAACCAGGACAGCACCATATTTGATGCTACCGTTGCACATGAAGGCTTAAACTCAGTTAAAGGTCAGCTTTTTAATCCGTTGAAACGATTGGCGTTTGGCGGTATGATGACGGGCACCCATATGCAGGCAGCAGTTGTAACCGATGGCACCTATGCATCTGCGCCTTTCAAGGGTTGGAAGCTGCAAAGCAAATCAGCCACCCGCAAGCAGCGCATCGAAATTTACCTGCATACCGAGCAAACGCCGGATATCAATCAGTGGCAAAAAGGGCTGGAACAGGTTATTGCGCAAGCCAAACGAACTTCCAATCAAGCAGAAAAAGCTACGCAGAACTGGTGGAAGAATTACTGGGAACGCAGCTATGTATTCATTAATACAGATAAGGCCCATGCAGAGCCTTGGCAGGTAGGTCGCAATTACCAGCTGTTTAGGTATATGTTGGGCTGTAATGCCTTTGGAAACTACCCCACTAAATTTAACGGCGGATTGTTTACTTATG
>CAXYKR010000035.1:0-5313 GCA_964277815.1 uncultured Mucilaginibacter sp.
TAGCCGGGCTGCTACATTTAAGCGCGGTCAAAAGCAAATCATCGGCTTAATGGATTTATTGCCATATATCGAAGAATTTAAAAATGCTGACCCCGGCCGAAAGGACATTAAAGGTGACCCTACTCAAACCGTTCGGATTGATGAGCCGGTTGGCAATATAGTCTACGACGAGAGTCCTGTAATTACTCAAAAGTCAAAAAATTACGGTTACGTGGGCCAAGTCAAATTTCCGCCGCCGCTGGCAAAATTGGATGATCTGATAAAAGGAAAGGATGGTGTTGAGAACGAAGGCAACCAAGTATCAGATTTCATCCGCAGAAATTTTAATGAAACGGCTTTCTTTTACCCGCAATTGCATACCGACGAGCACGGGCAGATATTAATAGATTTTACCATGCCACAATCATTAACCCGCTGGCATTTTAAAGCGTTTGCGCATACCCAAAAGTTGGCTACGGCATTGATTGAGCTGCAGGCCGTCACCCAAAAGCAATTGATGGCCGATATAAATATGCCCCGTTTTTTACGCGAAGGAGATACCCTGACCGTAGCTGCACGTTTAACTAACTTGTCGGCACAGGTACTGAATGGCAAAGTGCAACTCAAATTTTTCAATGCAATTAATATGCAGCCGATAGCTATGCTGGCTGTTGGCAGCAAGGCGGAGCAGGCTTTTACCCTGAAATCAAATGCTAACCAATCAGTTTATTTTAAGCTGATTGTTCCGGCAAACATAGACGGCATTACCTACCGGCTTGTGGCAACCACAGCCCAGTTTAGCGATGGCGAAGAAAACACGTTGCCAGTGTTGCCTAACCGGGTGTTAGTCACCGAAACGATGCCAATGATGGTACGCGCCGGGCAAACCCAAACGTTTGTGTTTGATAAACTACTGCACCCGGACAGTAAAACGGTAGAAAACAAAAGCCTGACGCTGGAGTATACAGCCAATCCGGCCTGGTATGCTGTACAGGCCATGCCTTACTTAATGGAGTTTCCGTACGAGTGTTCGGAGCAAACGTTTAGCCGCTATTTTGCCAACTCCCTATCAGCAGCCATCATTAACCGGCAGCCGCAGATAAAGCAGGTTTTTGAGCGGTGGAAAGCGGCAGACAGTAAAACACTGCTATCAGCACTGGAACAAAACCCCGAACTTAAAAACGTTTTGCTTGAGGAAACGCCCTGGCTGCAGGAAGCACAAAACGAATCGGAACAGAAAAAGCGCATAGCCTTGTTGTTTAATTTGGAGAAATTAAACCGCGAACAAAACCAAACACTCGACCAGTTGCAGAAAAAGCAACTACCCGGCGGCGGTTTCCCATGGTTTGGCGGCAACTCGGCCGACCGCTTTATCACACAGCACATCGTAGCTGGCATTGGTCAGCTTAATCAGGCCAGAATTGCTCCCGTCAACAGCACCTTAAAAACCATCACTAATAACGCGCTCACCTATCTGGACGCTGAATTGTTAAGCGATGATGAGCCGCGAAAAAAGGCTAAGAAAAATGAATTCAATATGCTGTCAGCTTTGGAGATACATGGCTGGTACGCCCGGAGTTATTTTGCGGAATCGCCCTTAAGTACTACCCTCAAAAAGGCGCAGCAGCAGTACCTCAACCTGGCAGTGCAACAGTTTACCAAACGGAATATTTACGAGCAAGCACTTATGGCTTTAACTATGCAAAGGGCAGGTAGGCGCGACGTCGCGCAATCCATCATCAGTTCATTGAAAGAAACTGCCCGTCAAAGCAACGAACTGGGTATGTATTGGGCAGGCAACCGCGCCGGTGGCCACTGGAATGAGTCGCCGGTTGAAACACAAGCCGTGCTGATTGAGCTGTTCACCGAAACGGGTCAAAGCGCCAACGATATCCAGGAGATGAAAATTTGGCTTTTACGCAACAAGCAGGCCAACCATTGGGCTACTACAAAAGCCACCGCTGCAGCCTGCTATGCCTTGCTGGTGAAAGGGGAGGACTTGTTAGCATCGGCAACAAAAAGTAACATCAAATTAAATAATCGTTCTTTAACCGACCTTAAACCGGGCATGACAGCCGAAGCCGGCACCGGTTACACGAAGGCTACCTGGAGCGGCGGGGATGCTGAGCCCGAATTAGGGAAAGTGACTATAACCAACCCATCGCAAGCCGTTGGTTGGGGCGCCATGTATTGGCAATACACCGAAATTCCTGAAAAAGTTAAAGCATCAAGCAACGAACTGGCGCTGGAGCGGAAATATTTTATCCAAAAGCAAGACAAAACCGGTAAGCCGGTACTTATCGCTATTGATAGCCAGCA
This sequence comes from uncultured Mucilaginibacter sp., assembly GCA_964277815.1. Taxonomy (GTDB): domain Bacteria; phylum Bacteroidota; class Bacteroidia; order Sphingobacteriales; family Sphingobacteriaceae; genus Mucilaginibacter. The sequence continues at coordinate 2,299 of CAXYKR010000035.1, forward strand.
TCAACCTCAAACCGGCGACTTGCTCAAAGTGGTAATATACCTAAAAGCCACCCGAGATTTTGAATACGTACGGTTGAAAGACATGCGCCCTTCGCGTACTGAGCCTGTTGATGTGTTATCGGCTTACCGCTACAGAGATGGCTTGTCATATTATCAGGTTACCAAAGATGTTGCTACCAATTTCTTTATCAGTAGTCTGCCTAAAGGTAATTATGTATTTGACTATGAATTGCGTGTAGCGCAAGCCGGCAATTTTGCAACGGGCATCAGCACCGTGCAATGCATGTACGCTCCCGAATTTGGCGCTCACAGCAACGGCGGGCGGATACACACCAAGTAAAATTTTTAACTCTGAAAATCACTCATGTAGGTTGTAAAACGGCAGTTTAAGAATTATTTAATGTGTATTGAATTTGACAGTGCTTATCTTAGCCATAGGCTTAAGCGGTTGACAGTTACTTTTACTTCACAACTTTTAGATTTGTATTTGCGTATAAGTTAACTACTCAGGCCCTCAACCCTGACTGATTTAAATTATACCCTGATGAATTTAGACGCTCCTGCAATGCCGCGCGAGTTCGAAAGAATAAATGCGCTCGCTGCTTATAATCTCGATTACGATACATTACAGGAAAAATTTTCTGATTTAACTACGCTGGCCTCACAAATTGCCGGCACCAGTATATCACTCATCAATTTACTGGATGCCGATAACCAGTGGAGCGTAGCAGGGCAGGGCACCGACCTGCCGCATATGGACAAAGACCAGTCGGTATGCCAATACACGATTAAAGCTGAGCAGGAGTTTGAGGTTGCCAATCTTCGGATTGACGAACGTTTTAGGGAGCAAACTTACATCAAAAATACGGCGCTATCTTATTATTATGGCGTGCCTTTAAAAACTAAAGAGGGCTTGGCTATCGGGGCCTTGTGCGTTTTAGACGACGAAAACCCTGCATTGGGCAAAAAACAAAAAAGCATGCTGCAGCTGCTGGCCGGTGAGGTAATGAGCCGCCTGGACGATTTGAAACGTAACGCCGCGCTCGAAAACACTATTCATTTGATGCAGGTTGAAAGGCGCATGCTGGCCCATGACATCAGGGGCCCTTTGGGTGGCATCAAAGGGTTAGCCGAGGTGGCTGCCGAGGAAGGCCCTGACGCCAGTAAAAAAGATTTGCTGCATTACCTGGAGCTGATTAAAGACAGCAGCCAATCGGTACTCGAACTTGCCGATGAGATATTACTGGATGAGCGGCAGAAAAAAACATTGCCCCCCGCCGAAGCGCAAACCAATTTACTACAGCTCAAAAAGAGGTTGGAGCAACTTTTTGCGCCCCGAATTAAAGATAAAAACTTAGATTTTGAGGTATTCGTATCTGAAGCTACCGCCTGGCAGCCGATTACGAAACAGGGTTTGCAGCAAATTTTAGGTAACCTGGTATCTAATGCCATTAAGTTTACGCCAAAAGGTGGCTTCATCACCGTCGAGCTCCAGCTCTCGGGCGAAGACCGCAACCGGCAGCTCAAGCTTGAAGTAAAAGACTCGGGTCGTGGTATGAACAAGAAAGTGGTAAGCGCTATATTACAAAACGGTACAACTTCTACCAAAGGCACCAGCGGAGAAACCGGGTACGGCCTCGGCCTGCAACTGGTATGCCAGATAGTAGCCGAAAAAAACGGAACCTTGAATGTAACCTCAACTGTAGGAAACGGCAGTGCTTTTACAGTGCTTTTGCCGGCATTGTAAGTGAGCAATAAATTTCTCTTTTTGTTAAGGATGATAAAGTCTGCAAGGTGTTTTTGGTAACCGAGACACTCGGTGTACGCTAAATAATATTATTCAAATTTTTCTCGGTTCAATAACTAGCATTTGTCTTTTTGATGGATTGCTCTTTTTGATTTAAGTCAAATTAATCCAGGTCGAAGTTGGTGTTTATTTGTGCGTCATTAAATCACTTGAGCACATTAATATCAAAAAAGCTAAAGCGGCTATGAAAACATTTCTATTACTGGCGAGCTTGCTCACCTTTTCCATCACAAGCCATGCGCAGGATTTAAACGCTCAACGAGTAAAGAACTTCAAAGAATTCTGTCGTTATCTCATTAAAAGCGACAGTATGAAAATCAACGAGAACCTGCTTGGCGAAAAATATGTTGACATTGCTTACATCAAAACAGATACGAATCAAGTTCGCTTGACAAGCCGGATGAAATTTCTGCAATTTTATGCGCAACGTTTTAAACGGAAAATCCAAGGTACCGATATTGACAGGCTTAAATTTGAGCCAATATTAGAGATTAAGGAGCTCGACGATAAACTACGAGACCAGTTTAAAAGAATGGACGGGCTGGATGTATATCGAATTTTTGTGTTACAGGATGGAAAAACCTACCCCAATTGTATAGCTTTTCGCCAAGGGGAAGTTAAAGTGTTGTCATGGATATTGCTTGACCAAGGTGGCTATCTTTATTTTATAACCTTAAACTTAATAGGCAATTATAAAAAATAAAAGACTGTCGTAATTTTAAATGGCGGCTTTGGGAGAAGTCGGCCGGTACAATATCGGCCCTTTATGAAATTCTAATTTTAACCAAGTCGCAATTTACCCTTCAGGTTGTCGCGTTCGTACATGCTCGGTCAGGCAATAGTGCGCTATCTTTGAATATATCAAAACACCAAATACATGGCAACTCAAGTATTCATCAATCTGGCGGTTAAAGACCTCAACCGCTCCATTGAGTTTTTTACTAAACTGGGATATACCTTTAATGCGCAATTTACTGATGAAAAGGCTTCCTGCATGGTTATCAGCGATACCATCTACGCAATGCTGCTGACTGAAGAGTTTTTCGGGACGTTTACCTCCAAGTCCATTGTGGATGCGCACCAATCCATCGAGTGCTCTATTGCCTTAACCTGCGAAAGTAAGGATGCTGTAAACGACATGGTAGACAAAGCCGTTGCAGCCGGAGCCACTATACCAAACCCGGCCAATGATTACGGTTTTATGTACC
>CAXYKR010000036.1:0-5851 GCA_964277815.1 uncultured Mucilaginibacter sp.
CCCTTACGTTGTTAAACCGGCACGGGGCGAAAAAACAGATGGCTTTAGTTTTTTTCTGGAACCGGGTACGCTGAATATGCAAACCGACGGGGCACTAAGTGCAATGGTAATTAAGGGTTCGGCTATCAACAACCAGCAGCAAGAAATTTTAACTGAGCTTAAAAAGTTTGACCCGCAATTTGCCGCATTACGTAAGCAGTTTGCCGCCTTGCCCGCCGAAAAACAGAAGGATAAAGCGGTACTCGACAGTGTAACTAAGCTGGAAGACCAAATCAACTATCAAAAAAACAAGGTACATTTAAATTTTGCCCGGCAACATCCCGAATCGTATCTCAGCGTTATAGGTTTGGCCTATATTGCTGCTCAACCGGGGTTTGAGCGCGAAGCCGGCGAGGCTTTTAAGCGACTGCCTCTGCGTTACCAAAAATCTACCGAAGGAAAAAAGATTACCCTCTTACTGGCCTCACAACAACGCACCCAGATTGGCCAGCCTGCACCCGATTTTGCACAACCTACGCCCGAGGGTAAAACTATAAAGTTGTCTGATTTTAAAGGTAAATATGTGCTGCTCGATTTTTGGGCCAGCTGGTGTAAGCCTTGTCGCGAAGAAAATCCTAACCTGGTAGCTGCTTATCAGAAATATCACGACAAAGGCTTTGAGATATTAAGTGTTTCTTTGGATGTTACCGCACAGCGCGACCGATGGATAAAAGCCATTGCCACCGACCACCTGACCTGGCCACAGGTAGCCGACCTGAAAGGATGGGACAACCTTGCTGCCCAGCTCTATGGCGTGCGGGCTATTCCGGGTAACTTTCTTATCGATCCATCCGGCAAAATCATCGCCAAGGATTTACAGGGTAAAGATTTGACCGATAACCTGGCAATATTAGATAAGCCAACTCAGAATTTCCCCGCCATGCGCTCACCCGAACCCAAGTTTTAGCGGGAAGGATAGGGTTGGATAAATTGGTGACTTAATCATGAGAGCAGACTTGCAATTTTCGGACGAATGCATTACCGTAAAGTTATTACCTGTAATATCGTAAATGGGCTTTTATTTAATTTTATCTTTTGCTATTGTATCACTATTACTTGCTCCAGTGACCCTGTTGTTTATATGGGCGTTTACCGGCAGGTTAGTTTTTATCAAAGCAATAGGTTGTATTTGGGGGCCTATTTTGGCTTTAGTCTTTTTGTCATCGGCGCTTCGTTGGCTTTTAGAAAAGAAGAATTTAGACAAAAACGACTATCACGGTTCTTACATCATCAACCGGAATTATTTTGCCGGCAAACAAGCCGACTGGCAATACAATCATTACAGGTTCGAAATTAAGGATAATGACTCCATATACTTTTACGCAACCAACGGTGCTAAAATCCTGAAAACTTACAAAGGCAAGATAAGCACCACTGATAATTATGTATCTGCCCGGTTAATCCTGCATATGGATTCTAACACGCACCACATCGTGTCACAAAATCCGACTACCATACGCAGTGCGTGGAGTTTTATCTTAATTTTCCGTTCGCCTAAGTTTAACAATGTTTATTTTAAGAAAGGGGATTGGGAGCAGTTGTCTGATTAGCCCTGACGGGTCGCCACCTGGTTGCCCCAGTCGGTAATGGCTTTTAGCAGGGGGATGAGCGTTTGCCCCAAGGCAGTCAGGGTGTAAACTACCTTTACGGGCGGCTTTTCGCCGTAAACGCTTCTTGATAATAAACCGTCTTTTTCTAATTGCTTTAGTTGCAGGCTCAGCGTCATTTCGGTAATGGCGGGCATTTCGCGGCGCAGTTCGTTGTAGCGTTTGGGACCGTTGGTGAGGTGGTATAAAATTACCGCTTTCCATTTGCCGCCAATCAAATCCATGGTCAGGCTTACGGTGCAGGGATAAGTCTTATCATTGAGTGTGACCTGGTCGCTTTCGCATTCTTTTTTCATGGGTATACTTCACCTATCCATTTGGATAGTTATTGTAAATGTAGGCTGCTCAAAATAGTTTTGCAACTATAATTTTTATAGTATGACATTAATCATTTTAGCACATCCCAATTTCAATCAGTCGCTGGCCAACCAAACCATCATTCAGCAACTCCAACAAAGCAATCTTGATATCGAAGTGAGGGATATCCATGGTCTATATCCCGATTATCAAATCGATATAAAAGCTGAGCAGGAGGCCTTGCTCAAGCACCAAACCATCGTATTTCAGTACCCTTTTTACTGGTATAACATGCCGGCAATTTTAAAACTTTGGTTTGATACCGTATTTGAATACCAGTTTGCTTACGGTTCGAAAGGAGATAAGCTGAAAGGAAAAAACTTTATACCCAGCTTTACCGTCGGTGCGCCCGAAAATGAGTATACTACCCTGGGCAATCATCATTTCAGAGTTAGCGAGTTTACCAAAAGCATGGAACAAACCGCCTATTACGCGCAAATGAATTATATCGACCCTATTTATTTTCACGGTACCTCGCTGTCCGCAGGCTACACGGCCGAGGACGTGAAAAGCAAAGCCCGCACACATGCCGAAAAACTAATTAAAAAGCTGGCGACGTTAAGGTAATTTACGGTTTGCACTGTAGATTTCTTCCAAACAAACCAAAGTCATATAAATACAAAAAATCCTCCCCTTCGGGGAGGATTTAGGTGGGTTACTTCCCCCTTCAAGGGGGCCGGGGGCTTCTAAAACAACTTTGTAATATTAAACATCACATTGCGTGGTTCGCCGGGGAAGATGCGGGTGTAGTTGTAGCCGGCAATCCAGTAGCGCTGGTTAAAAATATTGTTAAAGTTGGCAGCCAGTCGCACCTTGCTGAAAGTGTAGTACAGGGCAGCATCAGTGGTGGTGTAAGCGGGCAATTGCAGCGTTGTAATCTCGGTATTGCGGCGCGAAGCATGGTTGATGCCGCCGCCTATGCCCAAGCCGCTCAGCGGGCCTTTAATCACGTTATATTTGAGCCATACGTTGGCCAGGTGCTTGGGTGCGTTGGCACGCTGCATGCCCAGCTCGGCGGGCAGGCCTTCTTTAACAATGGCTTCGTTGTAAGAGTAGTTAGCGTTTACCGACAGGTTAGGCAAAATGTTGCCAATAGCTTCTACCTCCAAACCCTTCGATTGTTCGCGGCCGCGCTGGCGGTACAGGTCGGGGTTAAGCGGGTCGTTGGCGTACACCAGCACGTTGCGCTGGTTAATCTGGTAAACGGCCACGTTCAGGGCCAGGGCATCTTCAAACAGTCCGGCCTTGGCACCGGCCTCTACCATGTTGCTCTTTAACGGGTCGAACGGACCACCGCTGTTGGGGTTGCTAAACACCGACGCGCTCTGCGGCTGGTACCCTTGGGTGTAACTGCCGTAAACGTTTACTTGCGTGGTAAGGCTGTATACTAAACCAGCACGTGGTATCAATGCACGTTGGGTAACATCAGTTTCGTTGCCTTGCTTGTAGTTGGTGTAATCAGTGTAAAATTCCTGCCTTAAACCCAACAGCAGCTGTAGGTTACGGTAAGTTACCTGGTCTTGTACATAAACTGCGTTAACGGCATATTTGCTGGGTGCATAATTGGTAGCCGTTAAAAAATAACTGCTGGTATTGCGGATGGGGTACTGCACATTCTGCAAATCAAAATGCGCCACGTTAGGCACCGGGTTGCCTTTACTGTCGAGCAAATAGGCCGATTTATTGTTGCGGTTGTAATTGCTGATGGCGCCGTTATTAGCCGCGTTGCGATAGCCGCGCGCCACGTTTTGCGTGCCGCCTACCGGGCGCAACTGGGCAATGTAATCGTAACCCACCAGTATGGTTTGCTTCAATTGGCCTTTGCCGGTTTTGAGGGTGGCAAAAAGGTTCAGGTTGTCCGAAAATAGTTTTTGCATTCGCTCCAGTAGCTGCATACCCACCTGGCTCGGTATTTCTTTACCCGCGCTGTCAACCGCAAAGGCGTTGGTGGTGCGGTGCTCAGACAGGTCTTCGTCCCAACCGTATTTCATGTAGGTGGCATTTACCGAAAAATTGCTGGTAAAGGCATGGCTCAGGTTAAAGTTAAACTGCAGGTTGCGCACGTTGTAATAATCGTTAGCCGCATTAATGGCCAGGCTGATGGGGGTAGAGTAAATATCGCCGTTAGAGCTGGCCCCAAAAATAGGCTGACCGCGGTCTATCCGGCTTTTGTTGTAGTTGTACACCAAATCAACGTTCAGGGCTGTTTTGGGCGATGGCAGGTACGTGATGGATGGCGCAATGAGGTAGTTATCGCTAAACTGTAAGTTACGGAAGCTTTCGGCATGGCTGTAGGCCGTATTGAGGCGAAACAGCACCGAACTGTCCTTCATCAGCGGACCGGTAAAATCGGCTGCGGCACGCATAGTGTTAAAGCTGCCGCTGGTTACGCTGATGCCGTAGCGTTTGGTGGGCAGGGGTTTTTTGGTTACGAAGTTGATGGTACCGCCTGGCGCAGTATTGCCAAACAGGGCCGAAGCCGGGCCTTTAATAATTTCGATACGCTCCAGGTTGGCGGTTACCGGCTGGTCAAAAAAGCCAAAGGCCGAGCGCAGGCCGTTAATTAACCGGGGCTGGTTTTCGCCGCTGCGGAAACCGCGGATGACGATATCGTTATAACCCGAGTAACGGCTTACCCCGCTGATGAGCTTGGTGGCATCCCAGGCGCGGTCAATCTGCCGGTCGGCAATCAGCTCCTTGGTAATAATGCTTACCGACTGCGGAATGTCTTTCAGGTACGTACCTGTTTTGGTGGCGCCAAAAGTGTAGTCGCTTTTGTACGAGGTGCGCGAACGGCCAATAATCTCCACTTGTTGCAGTGCCTGCTCAGCAGCTGCCAGGGGGATCGTTACGGTGGTTGGTCGGCCCGCGTTAACGCGGGTAACATGGCGGTGGGTTTTGTAGCCCACGCCGCTGCAAATTACGGTTACCTCACCGGTGGCAACCTGGTTAAAAACGGCTTCGCCTTTGTTGTTTGTGGAGTTGCTTTGGGTGGTGCCCTCAATAGTCACCGTCATGCCGGTGAGGGGGCGGGTTTGCTGGTCGGTTACGCGTACCCGCAAAGTGTTGTTACCGGTTTGGGCACATAGGGTAGCCGCTTTGAGCAGTAAAAATATCATCACTACGGTCGATACCGTAACTTTTAAGAGTTTAGGAAACATAAACAATTAGAGGATAGTGTTTTGTGTAGTTTGTATTGAAGATTTTAATTAAGATGACCAATGCTGAATAATTCATCAGTTTTGTTAACCGGAGGCGTCGAAATCATGTACAGAATCATGCCATCTACCGGCGATTTGATGTCGGTTATTTTGTTGCCAAACAGGTCGGTAATGTATCCCAGCGTTGCGCCTTTTTTAATGAATTCACCTGCTTTCAACCGGCTGTAAAAAAAGCCGTCGTAGTTGCTGCTGATGATGGTGCGGTTGCGGATGTAAAGCGGCGTTACTTTGGCTGCAGTGCCGTTGGTGATTTTTAAATAATTAAGCGCGTTGTGGTATGCGGTAATAACTTTATTCACCATCTCTGGCTCGGCCATGCCGTAGCGTCCGCACTCAATATCGGCCGCGGGTATGCCGCGCACCACCGCCTCGCGCGAGCAGTATTTGGATGGCCCAATTACACTTGGCAGGTTATCAAACTGTATCACGTAATTAAACCCTAAAGCCGTGGCAAACCCGCGCGATTTTTTCGACAGTTCGGGCGTACCGGTATGGTTGTAATAACCCGAATAAGGTTTCAGGTCGTTGTTGGCCTCGCCCGAGTGAGCATCAATCACGTAATCGCATCGGGCGATAATCTGGTTGGCAATGGTGTAGGCCATGCGCTCGGTGATGGTGCCATCCGCC
>CAXYKR010000037.1:0-2679 GCA_964277815.1 uncultured Mucilaginibacter sp.
TGATTAACCAAAAAGCCTGCAAAACCTTGAATCGACATTTCAGCAGATGCATTATCATTTTCGAATTGCTCTACCAAATTTAACAATTGATGTACCAGCTTGTAAGATTCCATTTTGACGGCTACCAAATATAAAATGTTTATACAACTATTAGCTCTATAAATTTTGTTTAATCACTCAATATTAAAATTTGATAAGTTAAAGGTTAACTTACTATATACCGATTAAATAGTTAAAAGTTTAACTTTAATGTAAATATTATTGCGATAGTGCATATATCATCTGATATCACGCTTTTTACATCTAACCGATTTTATTCACAATCAGCATAATATCGCAATATAACGCTTAATCGAGCCAAACTGATTGAACTTTGGTAATTCAAAAGCGTAGTTTAATACCTGGCACAACAGGTGGAGAAAAGCTAACTACAGCTTATTGATTATCTCGCAAACGACAAATCTGCAATCACCGGGTAATGGTCTGATATGGTTTCTTTTAAAATCTTGTAGTATTTAACCTTAAAGGAGGGGCTAAATAAAATATGGTCAAGCTGCAGGTTTAGCAAATGGCTTTCGTAAGTTACGCCAAAACCGGAACCTCTGCCCGCAAAGGCACTTTTTAAGCATGAATGCAGTTCGGTAAATGCGTACGAAGCTGGCGTATCGTTAAAGTCGCCTGCAAAAATGTAAGGATTTCGGTAACCAATCACATGTTGCTTAAGCAGTTTTACCTGCTCAGCTCTATTTATAAATGCACCTTTTAATTTACTTAAAATATGCAATGTAGGTTGGAGTTGTATCCGTTTCTGTTGAGCCACCTTGCTGACGTACTCGTAATCGGCCGGGTCAAACGAAACCGAGCGAAGATGCAGATTATAAACCCTAAACTTCTGAGCACCTTTTTGTATATCACAAAAAATAGCCGGGTCCATGTATTTATCGGCTTGACCGGCGCTAACTAAGCCTGTATCGGTTATAGGAAATCGAGAAAAAATGGCCAAACCAATGCCGTAAGTAGTTGTGCCGGCAAAAGGTTTAAAGTAATGATAAGGCGCACCTAAAGCCTTTTTGATACTGTCGGTAATCTGGTAAGGGTTATCGCTGTGCCAGGTATAATATTCCTGAAAACAAACTACATCCGGCTGTTTGTTTTTTAGTAACTGTAACATGGCCTGCCGGGCGCTGTCGCCGTTTGGCAACTCCATATTAAAATTATGTACATTAAAGATCATCACCCTGATATGCCCCGGTGCCTTCCTTAAATTGGCCGGTTGCCGCAAATAAAAACCAATAGTATTGATGAGCGGTACCCAACCAATTAGTATGCAGGCTAGTGATAGCAGAACAAAACGGTTAGCACGGGCAATCCAATACACCACAAAAAACAAATTGCCAATTAAAAAAATGCTGTAACACAAACCCGCCAGCGCCAAAGGCCAACACACCAGCGGACTAATCCAACCAGCCATCACACTCAACAGCAATAGCAGCGCAAAAATCAGGTTAATGATGCGCATCACCTTATCGACAGTGAAAATGATCTTGTTATTTACTTTCTTAAACGGCACAACTGTATAAATTGGGGCGATTACCGGGCCAAGATATTGTTTTAGTATGAACAGCATGTTGGCACACTGCAAAAAGACATAAAAAAAGCACCCGCCAGAAACTGACGGGTGCCAACGATATAAATATTATAGTGATTCTTAGATTACTTTTACATTTACCGCATTAAGACCTTTACGGCCTTGTTCCACATCGAAACTTACTTTGTCGTTTTCACGAACTTGGTCGATGAGGCCAGTGGAGTGTACAAACACGTCATTGTTGCTGCCACTCTCTGTGATGAATCCAAAACCTTTCTCGGTATTGAAAAACTTTACTGTTCCTTCTTTTTGCATTATATTTTATTAAGCTCGCAAGGTAGGCATTATAATCGGGCTATTTCTGTTTTAACAAAATATATTTTCTACTGCAACCATAGATTTTAAACATAAAACTTCTATAGTATTGCATTTACAACGCTATTCGGCATACATATTGGTGCATTAATCTGCCGGTTGTTTTAAGATGAACTTTACCGGCACTTAACTTAATGCTGTATAGCCATGGTGACTGATGTGATAGATAAAGAGGCGTTTGTGTTAGAAGTGCACCATCGCTTATCGGAAGTTTACGGAACGCAAATCAAATACTTTCATGATCTAGACCCGATGAGTGAGCTGGTTTCGGCCCTGCTATCGCATCGTACCAAAAACCACGACTCAGGCAAAGCCTTTGACCAGCTGATGGATAGGTTTAGCTCCTGGGAAGCCGTGCGCGACGCGCCGGTAGAAGATGTAGAAGCAACTATCACTCCATGCACCTGGCCCGAACAAAAAGCACCACGCATACAGCAAGTTTTAAGGCTCATTACTGAACAACGCGGTGAATTGTCATTAAACTTTTTAGCGGACATGGACGTTGTGGATGCACGTAGGTGGCTGGAAAATTTACCCGGCGTTGGCCCTAAAACCAGCGCGGCGGTATTGTCGTTTAGCACACTCCGTGGCAAAGCCCTGCCCGTAGATTCGCACCACTTTAGGGTAGCCGTGCGATTAGGCATTATTAGTGAAAAAATTGGCGAGGCCAAAGCACACAAGGTTTTGGAAGACCTGCTCCCGCCCGACTTTACAGC
>CAXYKR010000038.1:0-12993 GCA_964277815.1 uncultured Mucilaginibacter sp.
GTTCGCCGCGAAATGACGGATATCAAGTATCTACGCCCGGATGCCAAATCGCAGGTAACATTGGAGTATGATGACAACAACCAGCCGCAGCGCATTGATGCCATTGTTATTTCTACTCAACATGATGATTTTGACGAGGATGAGGCTATGCTGGCTAAAATCCGCGAGGATATCATTAACATTTTGATTCCGCGCGTTAAAGCCCGTTACCCTAAATATGCCCACTTCTTTAATAATGATATTAAATATCATATTAACCCAACCGGCAAATTCGTGATTGGTGGTCCGCATGGCGATACCGGCTTAACCGGCCGTAAAATTATTGTAGATACTTACGGTGGAAAAGGTGCACATGGTGGTGGTGCGTTTTCGGGCAAAGACCCATCTAAAGTTGACCGTTCGGCTGCATATGCTACCCGCCACATTGCTAAAAACCTGGTAGCTGCCGGTGTGTGTAAAGAAGTACTGGTACAGGTATCGTATGCTATTGGTGTAGCACAACCAATGGGTATTTATGTAAACACTTATGGCACCGCACAGGTTGACTTACACGATGGCGAGATAGCTAAAAAAGTGGAGCAATTATTTGACATGCGCCCTTACGCTATCGAAACACGTTTTAAACTGCGTAACCCTATTTACAGCGAAACTGCTGCTTATGGCCACTTTGGCAAAAACAGCGAAACTCTAACCAAAACCTTTGTAAGCCCTGAAGGCCGCGAGGTAACTAAAGAGGTAGAATTGTTTACCTGGGAAAAATTAGACTACGTTGAAAAAGTAAAAGAGGCTTTTGGTCTGTAATAGCTTTTAAAATTTAAATTTAAAGCGGCAGAAATTTCTGCCGCTTTTTTTGTGCCCGCATGTTTATATCCCTTTATCTTTACCCGCATGCAACACCCTGAACACAACCCGTGGCAAATAACTTCAGAAAAACAGGTTTATGATAACCCTTGGATAGGCTTAACGCATTACGAGGTGATTAACCCTTCGGGCAATGCGGGGATTTACGGTAAAATACATTATAAAAACCGGGCAATCGGTATTGTGGCTTTGGATGACGACCTGAATACTTATTTGGTTGGCCAGTTCCGCTTTACGCTGAACCAATACAGCTGGGAAATTCCAGAAGGTGGCGGCCCTTTGGGTACAGACCCGCTGGAAGCCGCGAAGCGTGAATTACTGGAAGAAACCGGACTGAAAGCCAAAGAGTGGACAGAAATTAACCGCATCCATCTATCCAATTCGGTAGGCGACGAGTTTGGCTACATTTACCTGGCCCGCGGCTTGGAACAGCACGAGGCAGAGCCCGAGGAAACAGAAGAACTCATCGTACGTAAGCTGCCATTTAGCGAGGTTTACCGCATGGTGTGCAACAGCGAAATTACCGACTCAATTACCCTGGCGGCTATTATGAGGGTGCAACTGATGCTCATGGAAGGCACCATCAAGTAAATTTAAACAGGCAGGCTATCGCTTTTGATGCCCGAACCACTCATTGTTAACGTTTTACCTTCAGGGTTATTTTATTAACTTTGGTGTTTTGTTATGAGAAAACTGTTAGGCTATATTCTGTCTGCCATTCATTATCCGGCTTTTGGTTTCTTACTCCTGCTATTTCAACCTATACAATGGTTATGCTATAATTTAGGCGGCTATGGTCCGCACAAACGGTCGGTAGATATATTAAATGGTTTGTTAACTAGCACCTATTACTTATTAGGCAACCGGGTTACCTTCATTAACCGACAACAACTACCCGAGGGTCGGCCTATCATTTTTATAGCTAACCATCAAAGTATGTATGATGTACCGCCGATTATTTATCATTTGCGCCGTTACCATGCTAAGTTTATTTCTAAAGTGGAGTTGACCAAAGGCATCCTGTCTATCTCATATAATCTTAAAGTGGGTGGCGGTGCCAACATCAACCGTAATGACCCGCGCCAATCGATTACTGAACTGTTAAAGCTGGCCGGCCGGATGAAAGACAACAACTGGTCGACCGTTATTTTTCCGGAAGGTACCCGGTCTAAAGACGGACAAGTGCGTACTTTTCAGTCTGCAGGTATTGCGACCATACTAAAAAAATGCCCCAACGCTTTACTCGTACCTATTGCCATTAACAATGCATGGAAAATGGTGCAATACGGTATTTATCCGCTAAGCACTTTTGAACATTTAACTTTTGAAGTACTTACACCGGTTGAACCCAACGGCCGCCCGGCCGACGAACTGGTGAAACAGATAGAAGAAACGATTAAAACTAAAGTAAACGCTTAAATATTCTTTTCTTCAATCATCTTAAAAAACTCGTCGCGGTAAGTATCGCCGATAGGGATAATCTTATCCCCAATAAAAATGCGGCTGCGCTCTATACTGTCAATTTTGTTGAGCGCCACAATGTAAGAGCGGTGTACCCTGATGAAGTGCCTCTCGGGAAGTGCATCTTCTACCTTCTTCATGTTTTGTAAGGTAATGATGCGTTCGGCAGGGGTGAATATGGAAATGTAGTCTTTGAGCCCTTCGATAAACAGAATATTGTTCAAATAAACCTTCTGTATTTTATGCTCTGTTTTTACGAATATAAAATCGTTGGAGATATCAGATTGCGGGTGTGCCGGCGCTTCTTCCTTTTCGACCGGCTTAACCGCAGGCGGAAACATTGCTGCATGTACTTTTTGCGCCGCCTTAAAAAAGCGGTCGAACGCGATGGGCTTAAGCAGGTAATCTACCGCATCCAGTTCATAGCCCTGCAGGGCATATTGCGGGTAGGCGGTAGTTAAAATTATTTTGGCCCTGCCATTAGCTATCCGCAAAAATTGTATGCCGGTTAGCTCGGGCATCTGTACATCTAAAAAAACCAAATCGATGCCGCCATCCTGCACCAGGGTAAGTGCCTCAATAGCACTGGTAGTTGCTTTAACCAGTTGCAAAAACGGAATTTTGGAAATGTAGTCTTCTACCACATGCAACGCCAAAGGCTCATCGTCAACTACCAGGCACCTGATCATTTTATAAAGCTAAAGATAATTCGCAAGAATACGTATCAGCCGTTTCATTTATGTTTAGCTGATACTGGTTTGGATATAATAATTTCAATCTGCGCTTAACATTGCTCAGGCCAATGCCCCCGGCAGCATCGCGGTTGAGCAGATGTTTCTTGTTCTGCATGTAAAAATGCAGCTTACTGTCGTCAACCATAATATGGATGAGTATCGGGTTTTGTTCATCATTAGCTACGCCATGCTTAAAAGCATTTTCGATAAACGAGATAAGCAGTAACGGAACAATTCGCTGATAAGTAATGATGCCTTCTACCCGAAAATCAACATGGGCATTAGCGCCGAAACGTATTTTTTGCAGGTCGATAAAGTTTTGCAGGTATTGCAACTCGTGCGCTAAATCAACCTTGTTATCATTACACTCATAGAGCATGTAGCGCATTATTTCCGACAGTTTTAAAATAGCCTCGGGGGTATTGTCGGCCCGCTGGTAAGCCAGAGAATAAATACTATTGAGTGAATTAAATAAAAAATGCGGGTTGATTTGCGATTTCAGTAGCGCCAGTTCGGCGGTGAGCCGCTGGTTTTCCAAATCGCGCTGTACGCGTTCGTTAATAAACCAGTCTACCGTAAAATGCAGCAGTAAACTCAGCAAAATAAAAATGATGCTGGTGAGTAAAGTACTGGTGTAATAAGACCAAAAGCTAATGGTTTTACCGCTGCGGCTCACCAAAATATGCTCGTGAAACACCGTACCCAGCCCATATTTTACAAAGCCGACAATGGCAACAGTAAGCAGCGCCACCATAACATACCTGCGGTACTGCTTTTTATCTAAATAATGCGGAATTAAATACAGGTAGTTGAAGTAAAACATACCGATATTGATAATACCATAACCAATAAAGGTAACCAGCAAATCAACCAGCTTTAGCTTGGTGTTATTATGGGCAACAAGCATAAAAAACGAAGTGATGCTTATCCAAAACAGCGAGTGCCCAAATATTTGCCAATATTTCTTCATTGCTATAAATATAAAATTTATGGCACGAACTTGCCCCGGCAATTATATACACCCCGTCTTTTTGCCGATGAACGGGCTGTAACTATCGATGAACGCTTTCGTCGCCATAAACTGCCGTTTATCTATAATTCGGGGCAGTTGGTCTAAATAAGTTTAGTAGCTGATTTTTTTGAATTTACTTTGTTTCATCAAATCAGTCACAATGAAAAAGTTAGTATCAAACCTTAATCCTTTTATATTACTGTTAGTACCTGTAGTATTTGCTTTAGTACTGGGCGTAAGCTACCAGTTTGAGCAGGCTAAACACTTTACCGACAGCAACAGCATAACTTCGGTTAAACACGCTACTTCACTGTTTAGCCAGGGCATCCATTTAGTAAAAACTGTTTGTTCAGTTTCGGTAAATGGTTTATGATTATTGAAACTCACAACCTAAACTTTTACTTCGGCAAACAGCCGGTTGTAAAATCCTTATCACTGCAAGTACCCGAGCGCAGCATTTTTGGTTTTTTGGGGCCTAATGGAGCAGGCAAAACTACAACCATTAAGCTGCTGCTCAGCCTGCTTAAAATACAGGAAGGCAGTATTTCTATATTCGGGCAGGAGTTGCAGCGCAACCGGCTCAGCATACTGTCGCAAATCGGTTCGCTTATTGAGCAGCCGGCCATTTACGGCCACTTAACAGGTAAAGAAAACCTGATTAACCGCGCTAAGCTTTTACAAGTACCGGTTAGCCGGGTTGACGAAATGTTAGCGCTGGTGCACTTAACAGATGCTGCCCATAAAAAGGCAAGCAACTACTCACTGGGTATGAAACAACGGCTGGGCATTGCCTTAGCCATGCTGGCCGATCCCAAACTGTTAATCCTCGACGAACCTACCAACGGCCTGGACCCGAACGGCATTATTGAAATCAGGGAATTGCTGGTGAAGTTGGTTAAAGAGCAGGGCAAAACTGTTTTTGTATCGAGCCACTTGCTGGCCGAGATTGAGCGGATGGCTACCCATGTAGGCATCATTAACCACGGCGCCATGGTGTTTCAGGGTAGTATCCAGGATTTGGAAAGCATTAGCCAGCCCATGATTCAGGTAGAAACAGACCATATTGCCGATGCCGCCAATTTTTTGAAAAACGCTGGTCACGATGTAAACCACATTACCGACACTTACCTTACCCTACCTTACACCACAAAGGATGCCGCTGCTGCTATAAACGCCAGCCTGCACAACCAGGGGCATAAAGTATACAGTATTGGTAAAGTGCAGAAAGACCTGGAACAACTGTTTCTGAATATCACTAAAAACGCCTAACCTAAACCCATGAAAGGATTTTTATTATCACTGCAGTCGGAGTTTTACAAGAGCCGGAAAACGCTGGGCTTTTGGAGTGCCGTACTATTACCCCTGCTGCTAACCACGCTGATTAGCGTTGGTTTTTATTTTAAGAGCGCCAGGCTGGCGTCTTATCCGGGCAAAGTATTATGGGCGCAGTTTTCGGGTATTTCACTGGGGATGATGGGCACCTTGCTGCTGCCTATATTTATCATATTTATTGCCTACTCAGTAAATAGTGTTGAGCATAAATCAGATACTTGGAAAACACTATTTACGCTGCCTATACCCAAATGGTCTATTTACAGTGCCAAGTTTTTTTATGCGTTTTTCCTGGTTTTGCTTTGCCTGATGCTGTTTGTTGGGTTCACCATCGGGTTTGGTAACTTGTTAGGCTTGCTCAAACCTGAGCTTAAGTTTCTTGATGCGCACATTGAGAAAGAGCTTTTTGATATCTACCTCAAATTATTCTTAGGCTCCCTGGCTACGTTGGCCCTGCAATTTGTAATGAGCCTGATTTGGAAAGATTTTTTGAAGCCGATGGGAATCGGTTTTGTGGGCACCATTGTTGGTATAATACTGGTAACCAACGTACGCTGGGAATATGCTTATGCTTTCCCCTATTCACAACCTTTACACGCCGTTATGGGTTTGAGCAAAAAAATAAGAGTTAATTCGGGTTTAGAGATATTTACCAATGAGGTACTGGCCAGTATAGGGATTGCCGCTGTAGTTTTTGTGTTGGGCTACTTTATTGTAAGGCGCCTGAGCATAAAATAAAAGATGCGGGATACTTATATACATTACAAAGACAAAGTTTTTTGGATACAGAGCTTATTTATTGAAGTTTTAAGTGAATATATATGCCAAGCATTTGAAGAAATTGGATTTGATAAATTCAACAAAAATCTGAACGACCTTTATATGGCTTTAGATGGTAATAGGTCAGGAGAATATTCGTGGGGCATAGTAGGCATATCGTTTAACAGAACAATTGTTACAGATGAAGACAAAACATTATTATTTAACGTTTTCAGCAAAACAAAATATATTCTTGAAGCAAAAGCTCCCGAATTAACTACCAATGAACTTGACTTATGGGAGCAACGAAAAACAGCGCATTATGGAGAAGTGCACATCTGGCGACATCCCATAAAAATACAGAGCTTGATTAAAACTATCGAATATTTCGAGCAACTTATCCAGGAAACCTATCCCTACACAAATCACAATATAAATTACATTGGGTTTCCGGGAGTAGTTGGTGACGATTGGATATAGCGAAGTTGCCTTCTACTCCCTTAATTATTTGTTACCGTATTGGTTTCGGATATACCGGTAAACTCTCATGCCCATCGGCATCTACCGCCTGCACGGCAAAAAAGTAATTATCTTTAGAGTAATCAGAAGTATACTCATTGCCGGTAACGAAGATTTTCTTTTCCCAATACGGGCTGATGGTTTCGCGCATCAGGATGTAATAGCCGGCCGGCTTTTTACCCATTTCGGGCGCACTCCATTTCAGGGTAGTTTTGTTGGTCAGCCCACTGGTGCTTACGCCTACATTTTGGGGTTGTGCAGGGGCCATGGCCAGGTTGGCTAAAACCGACAAATTCATCCGGGCTACTTTTTGGATATAATCGTAATCGGCAAATTCGGGCAGGTCGCCATAATCAACGCCTTTTTCTTTACGGATATTTTGATGTTGACGGTTAAAATCCTCATTCATCTCGGTGAAGCGTACTGCCGTGAAGCCATTTTGCAGAAAAGGGGTTTGGTCGCCGCCGCGCAAAAAGCGGTCGCGACGGTAAACCATCTTCACGTCCAAGTGGCTCACATAACGCTCTGCCACTTCTTTGATGTAACGGGCCAACTGCCTTGACGGACTATCATTTTCGCCACCATTATTAATTAACGACGCCAACGCACGTGCGTCACCACTCA
This sequence comes from uncultured Mucilaginibacter sp., assembly GCA_964277815.1. GTDB lineage: Bacteria > Bacteroidota > Bacteroidia > Sphingobacteriales > Sphingobacteriaceae > Mucilaginibacter. Next base: position 7,303 of record CAXYKR010000038.1, read on the forward strand.
CGGTTGATGGCACCCCTTCGCTGAATACCCGAACGTTGGTATTATTTTTTATCCTATTTTCCATACCATAGGTGTTACCTACAATGTCGTTATTTAGCATGGCATCAATATTCCACTTTTCGGCTTTGGCACGTTTAGCTACATTGGTTGAGCCGTTCAGGCCTTGCTCTTCTCCCGCCACCGCCATAAAAATAATCGTGGCCGGAAATGACCGCTTAGCCATCACCCGCGCGATCTCCATCGATACCGCGGTACCCGAAGCATCATCAACCGCCCCTGGTGCCACCGAGGCCGAATCCATCACGTTGTTCACCCTCGAATCATAGTGGCCGGAAACCATATAAACCCGGGTATCATTCGGGTCGGTACCTTTCAGGATAGCCAGTACATTTTTTAAGACTGTAGGTTTACCAATGCGCCCGCCGGCGGGTTGGGTAAATGTATCAAACTCTACCTTCATCCGTCCGTTAGACGCTGCAGCATAACGTTCAAGTTCAGCTTTAATCCAGTTGCGGGCGGCACCGATACCCGTAGTTTTGCTGATGGTGTCGCTTAAAGTATGGCGGGTTTTAAAACTCACCAGCTTGCGCACAATGGTTTCTATATTTTGAGCCGATACCTCATCATTCATCCGCATAATCGCAGCATCCTGCTTAATGGTAGTTTGCGCAAAGGCAGGTACGGCAAATAGTAAAAGGAGTAAAAATTTAAACTTCATGCAGTTAGTGTTTATCAAAAGCAATATAGGCTACAGCCGATTGATTAAGTGATACGAAACAAGATTTTTACCAGCTTAACATCGATTTTAAAAGTGTCTCAGAATAAAATATTTAAGTTTAATTGCTCTTTGCAATTTATAGTTTGTTTAAAAAGTAAATTATATAGTTGAGCCTGCTAATTTTGAATCATGTCATTTACTCAAAAGCTTACAGTCATAGACGACTTAATAGCACAAATCAATAACTATGGTGTATTGCCCAACCATATCAAAAACAAAATAAATTATAAATTACGACTTGACTGGAATTACTATTCGAATGCAATTGAAGGCAATACGCTAACAATGCAGGAAACCAGAAGCATTATGATTGGTAATGTTACTGTTAATGGGAAGCCCGTTAAGGATGTGATGGAAATGAAAGGGCATGATGATGTAGTAAATGAAATATTAAAAATTGGCAAAACCGAATTGAATTTATCTGAAGGCCGAATAAAGCATATTCACAAAGCTATCATGCACGAAGATGACCCTGAAAAGCAATCATGGATAGGTGAATGGAAACAACAGCCCAATTACATATATAACTTTAGAGGAGAACGATTTGACTTCACCACTCCGGGTGATGTAAGCGATGAAATGCACAGGTTAATTAACTGGCTAAATAGTGAAAAAGAAAAAATTCAAAGGGCTTCAAAAAATGCCTTACATCCCATTGAGATAGCGTTACAATTTCATTTAAAATACATAACGATACATCCATTTTACGATGGCAATGGTCGTACGGCCCGGATTTTATCTAATTTAATATTGATTAGTTTTGGTTATCCACCGTTTTACATTAAGACTGACGAAAAAAATGTATACTATCAATATTTAGGTGAGATACAATGCTATGGCGCCGATACAGATTTATTATATGATTTTATGGCTGGCCTTATCTTACGGTCTGTTCAATTAACACTTGATGCAATTGAAGGAAAAGAAATCGAAGAGAAAAGTGATATCGATAAAGAGCTCCAACTGTTAAAGGTTAATGTAAGACAAAAAGAAACGACACCTCCTAATACACCAACTAGGCCAGGTTTGGAGGACATTCTCTTCGACTATCTAATCAAGCTACTTGTACAATTGGATTCAAAACTCCAAACTTTTAGAGATTTGTTTAGCGAATATGAAGAGTTGATTTTACTTCCAAACGAAGATCAAACATTACTAATAAAAGGCACCAAAGTCGCTCTTTCAAAAGTTTTGGATACTTATGAAGTTAATAATCCAAAGATAAATTCGGTTGGTAAATTCTTGTTGATATCAAACAAAGACCTCACTAATGAACTGCTAAATATCGTTTGTACATATTCAGGAATTGAAAATCTAAACGACGAATTATCTGTCACATTGACTATTCGTTTTAGATTTAGAAAATACTCTTATACAATCTATGATTTACATGGTGCCGAACTTTATACCAAAAGTTACACAGAATTTTTCACTGATGAAGAGATTGACAACATTGTGAAAATATTCATAAGTGACATGATTAGCAGAGTTAAAGCAACAATCGATGGTTAATGGTTATGTAATCTGCTCATTACCCACCTACTCCTCTACCCCTTCTAATATCTTCCCCGGTTGTTTAAAGTTACTGCGCACAAAATGGCACCAGTCGCAGTCGGGCTTGCCGCAGCCGATGGCAAAATCGTGGGCCATAATTTTGTGGTAGGTTTCGGTAAGCTGGCGGGTAACTAAGCCTAAGTCTTCCGGGTAAATCACAATTTTTTCTTTGTGATAGCTACCATCAACGGGTTCAATAAAATCAAACACTGTACTCACCGCCTCCCAAGGCCTAATTTTGTCGTTATCAACCAGTATTTTGTAAAACACAGCTTGCCGCCAGTAATCGCCTCCGTTGGGTTTGTCGGCTGTAGGCCGCATCAGCTTTTCTTTGGCGTATTTGAGTTTGCCTGTTTTATAATCTACAATGTTAACCTGACTACCATTAATCTCCACCTTATCTAAGTTACCCCTCACCGGAACACCATTATAAGGAAACGTACGCACTGGGTACTCCACCTCAACATTGGTATGCCATTGGTTTACATTTTCGTTATAAAAAGCCGGCAAAATTTTGTCGCCATAATCCATCCGCAGCTTAAATTCTTCGCTGGTAAACGCATCCCGATTGCGATGCATAAACCACCTGAATTCGCGAACAAACTCATCAGCCGTACCAAACTTCCGGTCATTATCAGTCATCCGCTTAAACGTACGGTAAAGCGCATGGTGCACCGCCGAACCAAAGGCCATTGCGGGGCTTTTACCGGCGGGCACTCTAATCAGGTTCTGGAAGTAAAACTTAAGCGGGCAATCCAGGTAAGTATTTAAGTGCGTTACCGAAAGCACATAGTTTTGCAGCAACTGATTAATGTAGTTTTTATCCAGTAACTGCACTACCGGCTTATCGTCCTCCGTAAATTGTGTGGCAAAGTAAGCCATCAAGGCATCCTCGTTTACTTTTGGCTGTTTAACCTGCAGATGACTGGCCGCCAGTATTTCGCCCACAAACTGCGAGGCTTCCTGGCCCTTACCGTTACGGTCTTTAGCGGCATAAGAGATATGCAAACACTGCTTGGCGCGGGTTAGTGCCACGTAAAACAAACGTCTCGACTCTTCCTGCTGGGCATTTTCATCGCCTGATGCTTGCATCAGTGTATCCGGAAAGCTAAAACCGGTATTGCGCCCCTTAGTGTCCCATATTTTTTTGGTGCAACCAATCAGAAACACATGCTCATACTCCAGCCCCTTAGAGCCATGCGCAGTTAAAAAGTTCACGCCGTTTTCGGCATGTATAACCTGGTTTAGTTCCAGCCTGATGTTGTTGCGTTTCATCAGGTCAATGGTTTTAATGATATCCTTGAGTTTAACCTCAGGGCTTTTGCGGGCTTCATCGCGCACAAAGTTAAATAAGCTGGTCAGTACCTCCATATGCCAGCCTTTGTCGGGCTGCTGCATCACATACTTGAGTATACCCAAAGCAGTTATTACCTGCTGAAACAGTTGCTGCAGACTTAAACTCACTGCGGCTTTTAGCAAAAAGTTAATATCGGTAACCAGTTGCCGCATTTCCATATACTCGGGCTGCTCAAACAGGTTGACTTGGCGATTAGCCTTCATTTCGCTTACGTATCGTCGGATGGAAGTTTTTCCCTCGTCTGTCTGGCTATAATTGGCTTTTGATACCGCTATGCTCACCTTGGCAATTTCGATAGGCGGAATATCAAAAAAATCATAGTGCATAATCTCGAACAGCAGTTCATCGCCGCTGTAAGGCGAATCCAGTTCCATGGCCAAATACTGCAACAGGTTGATAATCTTTTCGCCAAAAGGCAGCGTAAGGATATCAATTTTACGTTTGGTGTTTACTGCTACCTTTTTAGCATCCAGGTATTGTATCAGTTGCTCTACCTGGTTGTGGTTGCGATAAATTACGGCAATATCGGCAGACGAGCTGCCACGTTCAATTAAACGCTCAATCTGGTAAGCTACATCAACCAGTTCCTGGTCGGGGTTTTCGTATTCGTTGATGACGGGCTCTACTATTTCCCTTTCGAACCGGGGATGCGAGGCCATCAGGTTTTTGTCTAACCGTAACTGACTGGTCAAACGTTCACGGTTATTGTTGATGAGCACACGCGACACATCCAGAATTACCTGGTTAGAGCGGTAATTATTTTTGAGGACAACCGTATACAGCGTATTCACATAATCGCCGGCAAAGTCGAGTATGTTTTTCATGTTGGCGCCCTGGAAACGGAAGATGGACTGGTCATCATCACCTACTACAAACACGTTTGGATTTTCCCAGTAATTGAGCAAAAACTTAAGCAGTTCATTTTGCGAACCGCTGGTATCCTGAAACTCATCTACCAAAATATACTGGTGCCTTTCTTGGTAGCGGCGCAACAGGTTCTCGCTGTCGCGAAAAGCTTTCAGCACCCACATAATCATATCGTCGTAGTCGTACCGGCCACGCTGCTGCAACCTGTTCTGGTAATTATCAAACTCCTTAACCGCACAAAGCAGTTTATCCATCAGCTCTTTGGCTGCATCAATGTCTTTTTGTTTGACATCGCCTTTTTTGATGCCTTTAGCGGCGTTGGGGCGTTTGTAAACAAACTCTTCACGATTGGGTAAATCGTCAATATATTCCTGTACGGCGCGCTCAATCATGGGCAGTTCCCAGTTCTCGCGCTTCATTGTACTGAACAAGCTTTTCAGCCTGGGTACATCATAATAAATATCGCCGGTAAAACGCTTCAGTAAATGGTCGGTGCCAAAATCATCTACCAATTCTCTGAACAACAAAGCCGATTCCAGGTCGTTGAGGGGCTCAAGGCTAAGCTTGCCGAAATGGTCAAGATTTTCCTGAATAATGTCGTTACAAAACGCGTGGAAGGTGTATATGTTGATGCGGTAAGCATCGGGCCCTATAAAATCAAAAAGGCGTTTGCGCATAGCAACAGCGCCGGCATCCGTATAGGTAAGGCACAAAATTTCGTTAGGCTGCGCATCGGTTTCGAGCAGTATTTTACCAATGCGTGCAGCCAGTATTTGTGTTTTACCGGTACCGGGGCCGGCCACTACCAGCACAGGGCCATCAATTTTGTTAACGGCTGCTGATTGCTCGGCATTAAGCTGAGCTAAAATATCATTAAACTTTTGGGTATACTTTTCGGTAGGCGACTGCATCATTACAAAAGTAAAGGTACAGATTTTGAAAATGCAGCAGTAATGATTTTAGTGCTGCATAAACTTGTAACATCTATGGCGTGCAACTCACGACGTCAGCCTCGCAGTTAGCTTTGATACTTGCTTTTCAAATAGCTAACCGAGTCTGCAATCATTAATTGAAGTATATCGGTATCAACATGAGTCAGCTTTTTTAGGTAAAGGCAGCCTTTACCCACCTTATG
>CAXYKR010000039.1:0-15632 GCA_964277815.1 uncultured Mucilaginibacter sp.
GTGGAAAGCCTGATAAAAAGGCTTTTTTTATCCAAAAACACGCATCAACAAACAAAGCAACTCCAAACTAAGCCACTACTGTACAGCCATGGGCTAATGGCTTGCCTTGCTCTATTAAAACAAAAAACCGCCTCATAATTGACTTATGAGACGGCTTCTTTGTTTTATAATACACAAAAAAAGTTTATCGATTTTGCTTTGCTTCAATTCCGGCATCTTCAAACTGCTTTCTGATAACATTCATTAAATGCGTCGAAGTAACCTCGGCAATTTCCTTAGGCGACATTCCTTGTTGAATTTGATTTCCTGAGCAATCATTTTGTTTAAACACTGATAAAATGTCAAAATCAGTTTGTGTATTTTTGATTGGACTGTTTGGGAATAATGTCATTGTCATTTTACTAAGTGTTAAAATAATTATCAAAAAAATATCGGTTTAGTTCTGGTTTAAAATAATGCTTACGCTTTATCCAAATGAATCCGTCACCTTTTGATATAATAGCCACATCTACCGGGCCACCTACACTTTCTTCGGCAAAGGTAATTCTTCTTTTTAGATATGTCAAGTATATCAAACTTTCTGCCATTTCTGCTAAATCTTCTTTTGACAAACTGCTGACGGCATCCATTAAAGGTTCGATATAATTGATTTGTTTTGTTTCCGCGTTCTTTTTATTATACTCTTCTCTTAAAGTTTGAATGTCTATTGCCTTAATCTTAGCGGTTAATTCAGGATTTGAATCGCCAAGTATATTTATAATTTCCTTATTGTATTTATCAAAAGAAGCTTTAAAGTTCTCCAAATATGTCGTATCTAATAAAGGGTCAATGCCTGTTAGAATAGTATTAATTACGTCAGTTTGTGCGAATGAGCGAATCGCACCTGTTGTATTATGCGTTATAGATGCATCTCGCTGGTCGTCTATGTAATATCTGAGCTTATTATCAACAACAAAAGAAACGTTAACTGGCACCAATTGTGGGTACAATTCAGCTTCGCCAAATCCTGTAAAAATTAGGCCAGTATAACTTGTCTGGTCTTCTTTCGTTCTTACATAAGAATAGACTAATTTCTTAAATGAAACTTTTAAACTATCAGGTACAACGAATTTCTTTGATGCGAACTCTGAATCAATAAGAACGTTTATAGGCTCTTCCGCAAAAGCAGTGAAATCTTCTTCACTAAAATTAAGAAGGTCGTCACATGTATTTGGTGATGCCTGTACGACTTGATAATAAGTATCACTCAAATGTTCAAATTGATTAAGTATTTCATTTCTATTCTCAGGGGTATCTGAATTAAAAAGGGTTGGCTTTTCCTCTTTAATCATATTCAAAACGCGATTTAATAAATTTAATGCAAATCCAAATAACGCTCGTTTTTGTGAATCAGTGTCAGTAAAGTAATTGTGATTTTTTAAGTATTGAAAGAAGTCTTCTTGATATGCTTTAACAGTGTCAAATGATTTATTGCCTAATTGCTTTCGATACATTTTTATCAAAGTCTCCCAAGGAGTATCCATAAAATTAGCGGAGTTATAAATCATAATTCCAACCGGGTGAATTTTGGATAAAGTGAATACCTTGTTTGCACTATTAAAAATTTTCCTTTTAACAGAGCCACCGATTGTTACTGCACTATCAGCAGCAATTGCTACTGCATGTTTATTTAAAATGCCAACAACAGCTGTCATAAATTTTTAGTGTGAATAGGGTTTAAAGGTTTAACATTGTATTAATTCCTTTGGCAATATAAGTAAACCGAATTATTATATCTATAGCACTAAAAAATATTAAAATGTTTTTACGAAATTTTAAGCTACTTAGTTATAGAAATTTTCATTTAACCGAAGCAACAACGCATCGCATTTTCAGTAAAAAGAACACGCATAGAACCTTAAACGCAAGACGTTGCTAAATCAACCTTAAAATTCAACAGCCTTACCCGCCCTAACTCCAAATTTGTTTTAATACTACACTCCCAAAACGGCGCTATCTTAAACAAGCTATAACCCGGTTTGTATGTAAACTATATTGATGATGTAGTTTAATGATTAGCCGTTACTTTACTAAAAAAGCGCTGAAAAACGGGGCACAAATATTAAAAGCCGCTTTCTTTAGTTTCATAAACAACAGGGCCCTGAGTTTAAGTGCTTCACTGGCATTTTACACCATTTTCTCATTGGCGCCATTGCTGTTATTAATGATATCGATTACCGGAATCTTTTTCGGCAGAGATGCCATGCAAGGCAAAGTTTTTTCGGAAATTAACGGTATGGTGGGTAATGATGCGGCAAAGCAGATACAAGATACCATTAAAAGTTTGGAAACGTCTGGCAAATCCACAATTTCAGTCATCGTTGGTATCGTTACGTTGACAATAGGCGCAATTTCCGTTTTTGGCGAAATTCAGGACTCGGTTAATATTATTTGGCAAGTCAGGGTGCGCCCGCAAAAGGGCTGGGGCAAATTAATTAAAGACAGGTTATTGTCTTTGTCCATCTTCATCATCCTGGGTTTTTTGTTGCTGGTTTCGCTGTTTATTAACGGTGCCTTGTTGGCTCTGAACGACAGGCTGCAAAACTTTTTACCCGACCTTACCATCGTTTTGTTCAACACGCTGAACGTTATTCTCAGCTTTGTAGTAACGGTCGTGATTTTCAGTGTCATATTTAAAGTTATCCCCGACGTAAAAACCCGGTGGAGGGATATAGCGCCTGGGGCAATATTCACAGCCCTTTTGTTTATGCTCGGCCGATTATTGATTGTTTTCTATATCGAAAGGTCGGGAGCAAGTTCAACCTATGGGGCTGCAGGGGCATTAATTGTAATCTTACTTTGGATATATTATACCGCGGCCATATTTTACTTTGGCGCCGAGGTGACCCGTGCATATACCGATTTTAAGGGCCTTAAAATTGTGCCTGCACCATTTGCCGTACAGGTAGAAGAAAGAGAGCGGGAATAAAGCCACGACATCTATACAGCAAAAGCAACTTATCTAGTTAACATTGGTGGCTTGTGTTTTAAGTAACATCATTATTACCAATGTTGAACCATGAACATTAGTACTGTGATTATATGTATTATTGTTTCTGCTGTTTAATGATGAATTCTAATTTTGAACACCAGATATCCTCGTTTTATCTGCTGCTTAATTGTTAGCAACCAGCAACCCTTCTTAAGCCCTATAGACCTACTGTATACATGAAAAGACAAGCTGCCTTTTACGTTATCCTTTTATCCGTTTTTTTGCAGGCATTTACACCTGCCCGGGCGCAACTGAGGCCAGGTATCGATTATCCAGCCGAAATTGAAAACCCGGAAATATTAGGCATCAACAAAGAGCCTTACCATACTACCCTGATGCCCTACGCCGATATGCAGGAAGCATTAAAAGCTAACCGGCATGCATCATCGTACAGCCAAAGTCTGAACGGCCCATGGAAGTTCTCCTGGGTGCCAAGCCCCGAAAAGCGGCCAATCAATTTTTATGAGCTTAGTTACGATGTATCTAAATGGGCAGAAATACCGGTGCCCTCTAACTGGGAGGTGCAGGGCTATGGTACGCCGTTTTACCGTAACCTGGGCTACACCATCAAGCGCGATTATCCAAGAGTAATGAGCGAGCCTGATAAACGCTACACCGCTTACGTGGAGAGAAACCCGGTAGGCAGTTACCGCCGCGATTTTACATTACCGGCTAACTGGGCAGGCAGGCGTGTCTTTGTAACTTTTGATGGGGTTGACAGCGGGTTCTTTTTATGGGTTAATGGTAAAAAGGTAGGTTACAGCGTAAATAGCCGTAACGCTGCCGAGTTTGATTTGACATCCTACCTGCAGCCCGGAAAAAATACGATTGCTGCCGAAGTTTACCAGTACAGTTCCGGCACCTGGCTCGAAGACCAGGACATGTGGCGGCTGCATGGCATATTCAGAAATGTAACCTTGTGGAGTGCACCTCAGGTACACATCCGCGATTTCTTTTTTAAGCAGGATTTAGATAAAAATTACACCAATGCAGAGGTAGAAGTATCTGCCAAAATCAAAAATTACAATAGCAAAGATGCAGCGGCTACCGATTTAACAGCTTTGTTATATGACGACAAAGGTACCGTGGTTGCGCAAAGCGCGGTTAAAGGCACAAAGTTACCATCAGGTAAGGAAGAGCAGGTAGCTGTTAAGTTTGCAGTAACTAACCCCAATAAATGGACAGCCGAAACGCCTTATTTGTATACGCTGGTACTCAAATCGTCTCAGGGCGAAATACTGTCGCAAAAAGTGGGATTCCGTAAGCTGGAAACCAAAGGCCGGGTGTTTATGGTTAATGGCGTGCCAATTAAACTGAAAGGCGTAAACAGGCATGAGCACTGGTCGGACGTGGGTCATGCCATTACCGAAGAGCAGATGATTCGCGATTTGGAAGTCATCAAACAAGGTAATTGTAACCATGTGCGTACCTGCCATTACTCTGACGACCCGCGGTGGTACGAATTATGCGACCAGTGGGGCATCTGGCTGGTGGCCGAGGCTAATATGGAATACCACGGGTACGACCGTAAGTTTGATGAAGAGCCCACCATTAAAGCGGCTATTGTAGATAGGAACGTGGCCAACGTGGAAAACTTTAAAAACCATCCGTCAGTCATTATCTGGTCGTTAGGTAACGAGGGCGGCATTGGCGGTGCCAACGTTGGCGCAGCGCTTACAGCCGTTAAACAAATTGACCCCTCGAGGCCGGTACATTATGAGCGTTATGGCGTAGGTGCCAATAACCCTGCCGATTTAGACGGCAGAATGTATGGTACCGCTGCTGATTACATAGCAGTAGCCAAAAATCCAACGCTAACCAAGCCTTTTTATATTTGTGAGTTTGTCCATGCTATGTTTAACTCCATGGGTTCGTTGGATGAATATTCGGCAGCTTTTGATAATAACCCGGAAATTTTGGGTGGTGCCATTTGGGAATTTCAGGACCAGGCCTTGTGGAACAAGCGCGACCCTAAGCACCCCATTTTAGCTTACGGCGGTGGTTTCGGCGAATTCCCTAACGACCATTACTTTATCCATAAAGGTGTGGTCGCCTGGGACCGCAAAACAGTGAAGCCCCATTATCCCGAAATGAAAAAAGCATTTCAGTGGATAAGTACCAATTTAGCAGAACCAGCTAACGGTATGATTGCTATCCGGAATAAATACCAGTTTATTAACCTGGACGGCTTTGAGGGTAAATGGAGCCTGTCCGAAAACGGCGTTGAAATTCAAAACGGAAGTTTTCAGTTACCCAACATTCCGGCCCGGCGTGAGGGCAGGGCGTATATTCCTTACAAAGTAGAAAATCCTAAACCCGGAGCCGAATATTTTTTACGCGTTTCGTACCTGCAAAAAGGGCCGCAATTATGGGCGAAAAAAGGTTTCGAGGTTGCAGCCGACCAGTTTAAACTGCCGATAAATACGCTGCCTAAAACTGAAGCTGTCACTACTGTTCCGGTTACTTATAACCAGGATGCAAACGCTATTAAAATAAATGGCAAGGGCTTTTTTATTACGATTAATAAGCAAACTGGTTTAATTAGCGAGATTAACAAAAACAACACTAACCTGATACTGCCTGATGGCGGCCCGAAAGTGCACCTGTGGCGCGCGCCACACCGTAACGACGACATGTGGGCCTATGGCCTTTGGGAAAAATATGGTGTGCAAAGCCTGCAGCATAGCCTGGTGAAAATTAACGTGAAGCAAGTTAACCCCGGCGTAGTTAATGTAACCGTAGTGACCAAAGAAACCGGTAAAGAAGGGTTTGGCGTTTACCATACCGCCACTTACCTGGTTAGTGGCGACGGCAGCATCAAAGTAAATAACGACCTGCAGTTTACCGGCCTTAAAATTAACCTAGCGCGTATAGGGGTGCGCATGTTGCTTAACAAGAAGCTGGACCACATGGCTTTTTATGGACGCGGCCCATTTGAAAATTATTCGGACCGTAAAAGTTCGGCCGAAACCGGTGTGTACAACATTGGGGTAAGCGAGCAGTATGAGTACGAAAAGCCGATGGAAAGAGGCAACCATGAAGAAGTGCGCTGGGCAAAAATGACCGGCAGCAACATCTCGCCGCTTACCATACAAGCCGATGCTAACCTGATGCAGGTTGCTGCCTTACCGCATACCGATGAGCAGATGTTTCCGGTTGAATATAAAATAGATTTACCAGCCAGCAACTCCACTGTGTTGTGTGTATCTACCAAAACCTTAGGTGTAGGTTCGGCAAGTTGCGGCCCAAGGCCTTTAGCTCAGTATCAGGTTTGGTCGGAGCCAACCTCGTTTAGTTATACTATCAAACTTTAAAAAATAAATTCAATAACCTGAGCCGATAAAATAGGATGTCTATCATCTTATTCATCGGCTTCATTTTGAACACAATATTCCTCATTTAGCTTAAAAATAGATTTACGGCATCAGGCAACTTTGTGCTATTAATTATTAAATACTATGGCACATCAACAAGAAAACAATAAGGTTTGGTTTATTACCGGTTCGTCGCGCGGATTTGGACGCGTTTGGGCCGAAGCTGCCTTAAAACGCGGTGATAAAGTAGCAGCTACAGCACGTCAGCTGGAAAGCATTGCTGATTTAAAAGAACAGTTTGGTGATAGCGTTTTAACGCTGGCACTTGATGTTACCAATGCCGAACAGGTAAAAACAACAGTGCAACAGGCCCATGCTCATTTTGGCCGATTAGATGTGGTACTAAACAACGCCGGTTACTCTTTGGTAAGTACTATCGAAGAAGCTAATGCCGATGATATCAGAGCGCTTTACGAAACCAATATTCTCGGGCCGGTTGCCGTTATCCAGGCCGCCTTGCCTATACTTCGGCAACAAGGTTATGGGCATATACTGGGTAACTCGAGCAACTTAGGTCATGTTACCTTGCCGGTCATTGGTTACTATTGTTCTTCTAAATGGGCTTTTGAGGCTATTTACGAAAGTTTAGCCGAAGAGGTCAAGCAGTTCGGTATCAAAGTAACCATCATTGAGCCTGGAGCCTACGCTACTGAGTTTGGCAGTCAGGAATCTTTAAAATTTGCAGCAGGCATGGATGAGTATACCGCATACAAAGAAAACTTTTTTCAAAGCCTGCAGGGTATGGAGCGTGGTGACCCTAACGCAACGTCTAATGCTATATTCCAGGTCGTCGACGCCGAAAATCCGCCGCTACGCATCTTTTTGGGAAGTCATAATTTGCCCTGGACGCGCGCAGCTTATCAAGACCGGTTAGCTACCTGGGAAGCATGGGCTGAAGTATCAAATGCGGCGCAAGGCGAGGCAAAATAGTGGTTACAAAAAGTACACCTTATTGACAGTACAAAACGTATGATAGCCGATATTTGACTAATACCGGCTATCGTATATAATCTTTGAGTATGAAAAAGCAAGAAGCTATTCATTACGAGTTTAATTCTATTGCTGATGCGCACCGTGCGTTTGGTTTGCCCAAGCCGCTACACCCGCTCATTAGTTTAATCAATGGCGCAACCGTCCCCGACAGCGTAAGTACACCTGTCGGTTCTCACGTACTTAATTTTTACAAAATATCCTACAAAGCCCGGTTGAGCGGAAAGTTAAGATACGGGCAGCATCACTATGATTTTGACGGAGGCGGTTTGTTATTTGCGGCACCCAGGCAAATTGTAGGTAATTATGCTGATGATGACACCTCGGCTGCTACTTGTTCTGTCTACACTTTACTTATTCATCCAGATTTTTTACAGGGACATCCGTTAATTCAAAAAATAAAGCAATATGGTTTTTTCTCTTATGCAGTAAATGAGGCTTTACATCTATCTGAGCAAGAGAAAGACACTATTATTTCTATATTCAAGATGATTGAAACGGAGCTGAATAGCCGGATTGATGATTTTAGCCAGGATGTAATTATTACCCAGATTGAATTGCTGCTTAATTTTGCCAACCGCTTTTACAAGCGACAGTTCATCACCCGTAAGGTTGTAAATAATGATTTGCTGCAAAAGCTGGAAAATATTCTTGATGAGCATTTTACGCAACAGCAAGTACTCGGACAGGGGGTGCCTACCGTAGCTCACCTTGCCGAACAGCTTAATTTATCGCCCAGTTACCTAAGCGATATGCTACGTTCTTTAACCGGGCGTAATGCACAACAGCACATTCATGATAAGCTGATTGAAAAGGCTAAAGAAATTTTATCAACTACCAGTTTGTCGATTAGTGAAGTGGCATATAGTTTAGGGTTTGAGTATGCCCAATCTTTCAGCAAGCTGTTTAAAACCAAAACAAACTTGTCTCCACTCGAATTCAGGCAACAGTTTAATTGAGGTGTCTTATAACCCCTCAAAAACAAAAGGTTCCTTTTTCAACGGTTTACGCGGAATCAAATCAGGTCTTACGCTGGCCTGGTAAACAAAGGAGGCTACAATAACGGCAGCTTGTTTCAGGTCTTCCATCTGCAGGTGGTCATAGTCGTCCATGTTGCTGTGATGGGTGCGGGTTTCGTAGTCAATTTCGTCTTGCACAAACTGAAAGCCCGGAATGCCTGCCCAATCAAAAGAAAGATGGTCGGTAGAACCGGTATTAGTGGCCGATACAGTAGCGGCGCCTAAATCGTTAAAAGGGGTAAACCAGTTGGTAAAAATAGGCTGGACTGCCGTATTATTCTGCGCATGTATGCCCCTGATTTTACCGGTGCCGTTATCTAAATTAAAGTAAACCGATACTTTGGCCTGTTCCGGCTTTAGCTTGTAGGTTTTACTATCAATAAAATGATTTTTTACATAGTTGTAAGAGCCATATAAGCCCTGTTCTTCGCCGTCCCAAAGGGCCAGCCTAATGGTACGTTTAGGTTTTAACCCTAACGAATCTAACAGGCGCATGGCTTCCAACATCACAATGCAACCGGCGGCATTGTCGGTAGCCCCGGTAGCTGCCGTCCACGAATCCAAATGTCCGCCCAGCATCACCAGTTGCGATTTCAATTTGGCATCAGTACCCGGTATTTCGCCTATTACATTATAGCCTTTTGTGTTTTGGGTAGAAAACCTGCCTTTAACCTCGCAGGCAATCTCAACACGTTGCCCCGACTGGTAAAGCCGTTTAATTTTTTGTGCATCTTCCAATGCAATGCTGATTTGTGGCAGGGTTTCGGGATCGGTTAACTTATAGCCATAATTGCTTTGCACAAATACGTTTCCGTTTGTACTTTGCCTTCCGCTAAAAATGAGGCCTAACGCGCCGGCTTTCTTAAGTGTCATATCCAAGCCTACAAGCTTACGCATAAAAGCAATTTCGCCTTCTACGTCTTCGCGCTTTTCCATGTACTTATCTTTCAGATTAGTTAGTGCGGTATCAGCTAGGCGTGTAGCTGTAGGCTTAAAGGCTCCATCCAGTTGCGGCGCCTTGCCGGTGAGCAACACAAACTTATTTTTAAAATCAGGCATGTGTTGCTGTAGGTAAGCGCTGTCCATGTACTGCTGCGGACTTATCACTACAACCTGCCCCTTTTGTAAACCATTGGTATTGGGCGACCATGGGTTAGGGTAAGCCCTAAGCGGCGTTACGTAAGGTGCCGTCATGCTAAGGGTAAACGATTCTAAATCCCATTGTTTACCAAACTCACCCCAGGGTTCTGTTTTAGCATTGGCCAGCCCCCACTTTTTCATGGTGGCTACCGTCCAATCGGCCGCGCACCGGTAGCCCTCGGAATTGGTTAGCCTCGAGCCGGCTACATCGGTTAAGTAATGGGCAATCTGCGGAATTTGCGAACTGCTAAACTCTGCCCGGCGTATGCAGTTAAATACGGCGGTGTCGGGCTGTTCTGCTTGTGCTTGTGCAAAGCAGCAAGGGTATAAAAATAGGGTGGTTAAGAGGTTAAATATCAGGCGTTTCATGTGCAAGTTGAAAGCCCTTAAGTTAATGAAAAATATAATTTAAAATACTTCGCCTACGTCAATAAATAAGCCATGCGAGCCCTGCCGTCCAAAACCATAATCAATAGCAATATTGGTACGCGAGGTTTTGTTGAGTTTGAGCCTTAGGCCCGGCCCAATGGCGGGCTGTATGCGTTGCAGGCGAGTACCAGGCTCGGCTGATAGAGTTTGTGCGTTGGCAAATAAAACACCGGCAATTAAACCATTGCGGGTTAGGTTAAAACGATATTCGCTTTCCAGGTAAAACATTTGTGCTCCCCTGAACCGGCCCTGTATATAACCCCGGCCGGTGGCTGAGTTGGCATCCCACGAACTGCTGGGAAGGTTAAGGTAAGAGGGTCTGCCGTTTAACACTACCCAATTGTACGACCAGAATGCCAATACATTTTTAGAGCCATACGGAAAATTAACATACTTGCGCAAATCAATAATCAGCGAACGCCAGTTGGAGGTGCTGCCCAGCCATTTATTACTATTGCGGTATTGCAAACTACCATACCAGCCTGTATTCGGGTTAATAGAGTTATCGCGCGAGTCGTGCAGGATGTTGAAGGTAAGACCCGAAGCTACCGAACGGGAAGATTTTCCGTAACGCAAATAAGCCGAAGGCTGCCCGTCGAGCGGGGTTTCCTGGGTAATGTTCCAATGAGCATCAATAGCATAGCCTAAGCCGGCGTACCAGTTGCCGCTGATGTGGCGCAGGGCCGTCTCATAAAAACGGGCAAACGAAAAATCCATCGGTTCCTCATCCTTGATGTTTGAATTACTACCCAAACCAAACGTGCTTTGCGGGTACTGGTAAAACCTATAATCTCCTACAAAAACATAATCGTTTTTTTTGGTCCAGAATGCGGTTTGTATAGGCACAATCACCTGTTTGTTTTGGGTGTATGAAACACTCCCCACCACGGTAGATACACGCGACTTTGCACCAGTGCGAAAGGCAATATTACCCGACAATACAATAGCCAGTTTTGATACCAGTGTATAGCCCAAAGCAGGCACCACCGAAATAATAGGCTTACTGGTGATAGAATCATTTTCTTTAGAGGGCTTAAGATGAAACAGCGACCTAAAAACATCAGGAAGGTCTTTTTGGTCGTTGGATACCGTATCTCTTTTTAAGGTATCAGTTACCTTTTTTTTACCGGTGAGCAATTGCGGCAGCGACACGCTGCGGTCGGTTTGCGCATTGGCTTTGTTAAATCCTAATCCGGTTAAAAGCAGACCAATTACGGATGCTTTTAATAACAGCGCTGTCATAAAGGCTTTGGTGCTATTTATATCGATGCAGGAACGGCAAAAAAGTGTCAAAACCAAGTGTGTTTAGTGATAACCATTGCTGTACATGTTTTATACAAAGCACATACAATTTCAGACTCAAAATTGAAAATTATTTTTCGGAGTAATGTAAGCTTTCAGAATTTTTAAAATTCTCCGACATAGCCGCTTGTTTGCTGGTAGTTAGTTCAATAAACTGAGACTTTAATTTTACAAAAGGCAAAGCTTTTACCCCGTGTTTTAATTCATACCTTGTCCGTTTTAAGGGTTTTAATGATGAAAAGTGCTGTTTACACCATATTGCTGGCTGCTTTGCCGTTTTTGCAGGTGCAGGCTCAGGCGGTAGATAAATCAAAAAGTAACGTTGCGCAAGACCGGCAGCAGTTACTGCAACAACTGCAAATTACCACCCTGCGCCGCGGGCCCGACCCAGCTTTGGTTAAGGCACTAGACCCTAACAGCGAATTGGGGAAGGTGGGTTTATATGGCAAAATACCGGAGGCATTGGTTTTAAATAATGGTAAACCGGTAACTACCGCTAAACAATGGTGGCAACAACGCCGACCTGAACTAATAGAGTTTTTTGACCGCAAAGTTTATGGCCGTGTGCCGAAAGATATGCCGAAGGTAACCTGGACGGTAAGCAGCTGGGTGAACGCCATGCATCATCAAGTACCCGTCGTGATTAAAACCTTAAAAGGGCACGTGGATAACAGCGCTTATCCGGAAGTAAACGTTGATATCCAGCTGGTGATTACTCAACCGGCAAAAGTGAAGAAGCCGGTACCAGTGATGATGGAACTGAGTTTTCCGGAAGATTTCAGGCAGTTAACCGGCCCGGCCGATACCACCAATTTATGGCAGGATGAAGTATTGGCTAAAGGCTGGGCTTACGCTATGCTACTGCCGGTAAGCGTTCAGGCCGATAACGGTGCCGGGCTAACACAGGGTATTATTGGATTGATGAACAAAGGGCAGTTTCGTAAACCGGATGACTGGGGCGCGGTACGTGCCTGGGCTTGGGGTGCCAGCCGGGCGCTGGATTATATGGAAACCGACCATTCGCTTGATGCTAAAAAGGTTGCTTTAGAAGGACACTCGCGCTATGGCAAAACAGTGCTGGTAGCCATGGCTTACGACCCGCGTTTCGCCATGGTTTACAGCAGCTCATCGGGTGAGGGTGGGGCTAAACTGCACCGCCATAACGCCGGGGAGCAGGTCGAAAATATTTGCTCAACCGGGGCTTACCACTGGATGGCAGGCAACTTTTTAAAATATGCCGGTCCGCTTAACTGTACTGATTTACCCATTGATGCGCACGAACTGATTGCTTTAGCAGCACCCCGTCCGGTTTTTATAGGTGTAGGGGCTAATAAAGATGATTGGGCAGGACCAAAAGGCACCTTTATGGCCGAAGTAGCTGCCGGTCCGGTTTACCGTTTATTGGGTAGAAAAGACTTAGGCACTACTACTTACCCGGCGGTAGACCAAACCGTAGCCATTGGCGACCTGGCCTTCCGGCTCCATCATGGCGGGCACACCCCGGCATTAAACTGGCCGTATTTTATTGAGTTTGCTTCCAGGTATTGGAAGTAGAGCCTTGATTCGCTCATAAAAAAGCCCATGCTCAAGCAGCTGATTATTGCTGCCTGATGCATGGACTTTTGGGTTTGTTATGGTTATTTAATTCCAGCCACCGCCCAAAGAGCGGTATAAATCTGACACGGCATATAACTGGTCGCGTTTAATCGAAGCCAATTCCAATTCGCTTTGCAATACATTACCTTGTGCGGTAATTACTTCCAGGTAATTAGCCAGTCCATTTCTAAAAAGCTGATTAGCATTTAGGGTGGCCTGTTGTAAGGTTTTTACCCTGTCGGCCGCAATCTGCTGCTGCTGTTGCAGCTTTTCAAGTTTAACCAAAGCATCTGATACTTCACCTACAGCGTTCAATACGGTTTGCCTGAATTGCAACACTGTTCTTTCGCGGGTAATTTTGGCCACCTGGTAATTGGTGCTTAAAACCTTACGGTTAAGTAATGGCTGTACTACGCTGCCCGTTACAATACCGAACAACGAAGCCGGTACATTAAACCAGTTGCTGGCTTTAAATGAGTTAACACCACCGCCTGCGGTAATCCGTAACGCAGGGTACATCTCGGCTTTGGCAAGCCCTACGTTGGCATTGGCAACCTTTAAATCCAGTTCAGCACTTTTTACATCCGGGCGGCGACTTAATATGGCCGATGGTACACCAGCGGTAACAGGGGAGGCAACCATCATTTGAGTAAGGGCAGTAGCCCGGTCAATACCGGATGGCAACTTGCCGGCCAATACACTCAGTGCATTTTCCTGAAGGGTAATGTTCTGCTCAAACTGCGGTATTAGTTTTTGAGCCGCCTGCTGTTGCGCTTGTGCCTGCTGTACAGCCAACAGGGTAACCTGACCGGCATCGTACTGTAATTTTACAATGCGCAGGGTACTGTCGTTTAATCGCTCGTTCTTTTTGGCAATGTTTAATTGCCCGTCCAGCATCAGCAAATTATAATAACCTTGCGAAACCGCAGCAACAATTTGGGTTTGTATGGCTTTACGCGCCTCCTGGGTTTGCAGGTATTGGGCTAAGGCCGCTTGTTGGCGGGTACGAATTTTACCCCATATGTCTGCCTCCCACGATAACTGCAAGCTGGCCGAATAATCCTCAATATGTTTACTGCCGATGTTAAACTGACGGATGCTAACACCGGTAAGGCTATTGTCAGACGGACGATTACTACTGGCCGACACATTAATACTGGCCTGTGGCACATAATCCCATTTTACCCGGCGGAACAATAGATTAGCTGATTCAATATTCTTGAGCGCTATTTGCAAATCATAATTTTTTCGAATAGCGCTATCCAGTAACTGTTGGAGTGGACGGTCGGTAAAAAAGCTTCTCCAGGGTATGTTGGCAATGCTGGTGGTATCGTCGGCATGGGTATCGTTTCTGAAAGCCGTAGGCAAAACCGGGGAGGGAGTTACCGTGTCTTTTGTAACCTTACAGGCACTCAATACAAACAGTATCAGGGCCGGTAATAAATATTTAGTTTTCATGACTTTGATGAATTGAAAATTGTGATTAATAGTCTTGCAAATGGTAAGGTTCGGGTTGTGGATGGTCGGATGAATTTACATCACCATTCAATACCGCCAAGGGTACGCCAGTGATGCGTTCCTGCAATCCCTGGAAAATGACGAACAATACCGGAATGATGAACAATCCTAATATAACGCCCGACACCATACCGCCGGCTGCGCTCATACTGATGGAGTGGTTACCCTGCGCAGACGGACCGGTGGCAATACTCATCGGGAATAAACCGAACACAAAGGCCAGCGAGGTCATCACAATAGGGCGCAGCCTTAATCTCGACGCTTCCAGCGCCGAGTCAATTAATCCATGTCCGGCTTTACGGCGCTGAACAGCAAATTCTACAATCAGGATAGCGTTTTTGGCCAGCAAGCCGATGAGCATGATGAGTGCTACCTGCACATAAATATTATTTTCGATACCGGTGAAACCTAATACCACAAACACGCCCAAAATACCTGTTGGAATTGAAAGGATAACTGCCAATGGCAATAAGTAGCTTTCGTATTGGGCGGACAGCAGGAAGTAGACAAATACCAGACACAAGGCAAATACGATAGCTGATTGCCCGCCTGAGGATATCTCCTCACGGGTTTGACCCGAAAACTCGAATGCAAAGCCTTGTGGTAATTGCTCTTTAGCAGTTTCCTGTATGGCGCGGATGGCATCACCCGAGCTATAGCCTGGCTTAGGAATGGCGTTGATTTGGATAGAGTTAAACAAATTATAACGCGATGCCGTTTCTGAACCGTAAACACGGGTTAAGTTAACCAGGGTATTAATCGGCACCATTTCGCCTTGTTTGTTTTTGACAAACACACGGTCGATAGAGGCTGGGTCGGTGCGGTCGGCAATATCGGCTTGTACCACTACGCGGTAATATTTACCAAAGCGGTTAAAATCTGATGCCTGGGCACTACCAAAGTAGGCCTGCATGGTTTGCAGAATATCTTTAACACTAACGCCTAATTGGTTGGCCTTGTCGTCGTTTACCTCTAACTGTAATTGCGGGTAGTCGGCTTTAAAGGAAGTAAAAGCATAAGCAATCTCTTTTTTCTGCATCAGCTTGCCGATAAAGTTGTTGGCAATACCGCTAAACTTATCCAGTTTGCCGCCGGTTTTATCCTGTAGTACAAAATCAAGCGCCTCTACGTTACGAAAGCCCGGTACAGTCGGAAAGCTGAACACAAAGAAGGTGCCCCCGGTTCCAGCAGCCAGCTGCCCCCTGATTTCAGTGTGAATCGCCTCGATATCTT
>CAXYKR010000040.1:0-3024 GCA_964277815.1 uncultured Mucilaginibacter sp.
GTGGAAAGCCTGATAAAAAGGCTTTTTTTATCCAAAAACACGCATCAACAAACAAAGCAACTCCAAACTAAGCCACTACTGTACAGCCATGGGCTAATGGCTTGCCTTGCTCTATTAAAACAAAAAAACGCCTCATAATTGACTTATGAGACGGCTTCTTATGTATCATTCCCTTTCGCCGGTGAAATTACGCTTCTTTAGCTTCATCATGCTTCTGCACGGTTTCGCGCAGGTATTTCAAGAAAGGTTCTGCAAACTCTTTTCTGCGCAAGGCAAAATCAACCGTGGTTTTTAAAAAGTCCAGTTTATTACCAATATCGTAACGTTTACCTTCGATGGTGTGGGCGTACAAGCTTTCGGTTTTTAACAGCAACAACATGGCGTCAGTCAACTGAATTTCGTTGCCTTTACCCCGAGGCGTTTTCTCCAACGACTTGTAAATCTCAGGCGTTAATATGTAACGACCGGCGATAGCCAGGTTAGATGGCGCTTTGTCGGTAGCCGGTTTTTCAATCAACTGGTCTAACAGCATCAGTGTATCAGACAACTTTTCGCCACCAACGATACCGTAACGGGATACCTTATCAAACGGAACAGTTTCAACAGCGATTACGGTGCTTTGGTACTGCTCGTAAATATCAATGAGCTGCTGGGTAACCGGGATTACCGAATCAATGATAGTATCGCCTAATAATACAGCGAAAGGCTCGTTGCCTGTATGGTGACGTGCGTAATAAATAGCATCACCCAAACCATTAATTTCTTTTTGACGAATGAAGTGGATGTTTGCCATATCGGCCAGGTGACGAATTTCGTCGTACATCGCATCTTCTTTTTCCTGTAAACGAGCTTCCAGTTCAGGGTGACGGTCAAAATGGTCTTCGATTGCGCGTTTGCCTTTACCCGAGATAATCAGGATATCTTCAATACCTGAATCAACCGCTTCCTGAACTACGTACTGGATAGTTGGGGTATCAATAATCGGCAGCATTTCTTTAGGAGATGCTTTTGTGGCCGGTAAAAACCGGGTACCTAATCCAGCAGCGGGAATAATAGCTTTTTTTACCATGATATATTATATGAGGTATGGTTTTATAACTCTTGAATTTATTTTTTTAAGTGAATACACCAGTCGTTTCAGCATCTCGTCATCTTTATAAATACCGATGATAGAGCCACCCGAACCGGTAAACGTTGCCGATGCTCCGCAAGCGCGTGCCGTGTTAATCAGTTCCATATTGCTATCGCTGATTTTCATAATCTCGCAGCGGTAATCAAAATTCTGGTTAATGGCCCGGCCTAAAGTTTCGTAATCGCGGGCTAAGATAGCATCTCTGCCTTCGTCAGCCAAAGCAGCTATTTTGCCCAAGGTAGCAATGGTATGCTCATCGCCCTTATCATACTTAGAACGTATTTCATTCAGTACCTTTCCCGATACTTTGCCTAAATCAGTTTTATAAGCGATGTAAAGTTTAGGTAACAAAGCGGGGTCAATTGGCGTGTAGATACCATGACCTTTACTTAACATTTGTTCTTTGTTAAAGTCCATATGCACGCAACCTTCGTAGCACTGAATAACTCGGTCTTGCAAACCGGCATTGATACCCATTTCTTGGGTTTCAGCTTCCAAAGCTACCGTAGGCAGGTCGATTAACGGAATTTCAACTTTATAAAACTGCATTAAGGCGCGTAGCGTGGCTATAACAATAGCGCTTGAACCAGCCAAACCTACCTGGCGCGGAATGGTAGAATGATAACGCAGCGTAAAGTTTTTAGATAACCTGATACCCTGCTTGTCGCAATAGTCGCAGAATTTTTTGATGGTGGCTTTAATTAATGGAATGCCACCGTTGTAACCAATCAGAGATACGGTATCTTTTAAATGATAAATATTTCTGAAGTTGTTGCTATCAGCCTCCTGCGGCTCGATAGTTAATTCGGGCGATTCGTAAAGCAGGATTTGGGCGCCGAAGTTTTTTACGATCAGGCTTACTGTTTTACCAAAGTAGCCGTCGGATGGGTTGCCTAAGAAGCCGGCCCGTGCATAGGCCCTGGAGTCAATCATAGGGATGTTTAAAGCGTTATGATAAGTATTTTATAAATATGCGATACCCATATATAAGATATACCGGGTAAATATAGAACAAAGCTTTAGTAAATAAACCAATAATCAGGACTGTGCAGGATATTAATTTAAAAGCCTGCCAAGACCTGATTAAAAGCTATAATAAGTTGATAATATTATACTATTAACTTAAAAAAAGCGGCACCACGTGTCGTTCGTATAAATTCTCGGTCACGTTTTTGGCAACAATGTCTTTATATTTTTTCAGCGCGGCATAATAGCGGTCGCCGTTCTCGCCGGCCACTTTGTAAGCTACGTGCAGCATTTGCCTGAAATCGGGGTTAAAATCAGGATGCTTTTGGTTATGGCGCAACGAGTTGGCAAATTTTTCTCCGCTCCAGCCTTTCACCTCATCTGCACTTGGCAAACGGCTTTCCTGTACGTCAATTACCGTGGCGTAGGGCACGCAAAGCTCATCAAAGCGACCAAGGGCGTTGATGTAAATTTCTTTAGCCAACTCCAAAGCCTCATTACCTGCTTCGGCCAAGCCAATCATCTCTTCCAGCCAGGTAGTACCGGCAGTTTTTAGGTGGATACCTACGTCGTGCTTTTTCATCAACTCATTGATGGGTTGATAAATCGAAAACTTGTCGCTCCCGGAATGCACACTCAATTTCAAATTATCGGGCAGACCAAATTCTTTAATAGCTTGTCTGATTACCAAAATATCCTCTTCAAACTCTTTAGCAAACTGCTGGATGTTACCTACATAATCAACGCCTTTGTTAAAACGACCGGTAAATTTAGGTGCAATGGTTTGCGCCTTAATCTCAAAGTCGGCCAATGCGCTCAAAATAAAGAATAACTCTACCGGTGTTTGCGGGCCATTCACCTCATCCATCGATACCTCGGCAATAAAATTATCCTCGCCTTTAACCGAGGCGATATGCTTGTACAGT
>CAXYKR010000041.1:0-4930 GCA_964277815.1 uncultured Mucilaginibacter sp.
TCCACGAAAAGGAGGGCAGCTTTTTTACCGTATAAGAAATCTGGTCGCCGGTGCGTTTCGAACGTCGCGAAATAGCCTCCGGTTTTGATGGTGTTTTTCATCTGGAAAACCGGTATTCGTACACCAATATTAACCAATGTACTTTCAGCGGTAAACTGGTTCGCGTGGCAGATACATATGGTAAAGCTAAAGAAGCTGAGGTAAAGTTTGACATAGCATCGCCCAATATCAAACCTTTCGAAAAAGGTGATTTAAAAGTAAACCTGTCTTCGGATTATAAAAGCTACGACTTTTTATATATCACCGTAACCGACCGCTACAAAAGAGAGCTTTTTACCTGGAGCTGGCCTATTACCAAACCCGAAAGAACTGCTCGCAAACTGGTGGTTAAAGATGCTAAAAACGAAGTGAATGTAACCGAGGTGGATTCGTTATACCAGGTGGCAGTTAACGGCATCAAAATATCTTTCAATAAATCTACCGGTTTGTTGAGCCGGGTAGAAAATGCCAAAGGTTTCATTCCTTTTAACAACGGACCCATTGTGCAGGAAGGAGCCACTAATTTTAAAGGATTCAGCAAAAAGACAGACGGTAAAAATGTGGTGATTGAGTCAACTTACGATAAAAAAAGCAGCTACAACACCTTGCAGTGGACCATCTACCCATCGGGTTGGATTAAAATGAAGGTACGCTATTTTCCCGGCGACTACTTTACCAATTTTGTTGGTGTCAATTTCTCCTTCCCCGAAAAACAAATTAAATCGGTAGAGTACATGGGTAGCGGTCCGTACCGGGTTTGGAAAAACCGGATGAAGGGTACCCGCTTAGGTGTTTGGAAAAAAGATTACAACAACACCGAAACCGGCGAAAGCTGGGTGTATCCCGAATTTAAAGGCTACCATAGCAACCTGTACTGGTGTAAATTTTATACTACCGGTCAGCCGTTCACGGTAGTGGCCGAGGATGAAGATACTTTCTTAAGATTGTTTTCGCCGGCCCCTCACGATGACCAATGGCATAATTACGTCATCAAATTCCCGTCCGGAGACATTTCTTTTATGCAGGGCATCAGCGCTATCGGTAACAAGACTTTAGGTGCAGAAGATACAGGGCCGATGGGCATGAAAAACATTTATTACGATTACGAAAAAGAACCTATGCGTGCTAAAGAACTGAATTTATACTTTGATTTTTCGGGAAGATAATGAGGCAGGAGATTAAACAGTTTTTGGTATTAATAACAGCATTACTGCTGGGCGGGCAAACATTTGCGGCAGACATTTCGCTGCAAAAACTGCGTTGCGAAATGCTGATTAATCCGCAAGGCATTGATGTTACCCAACCACGGCTCAGCTGGCAAATCAATAGCAGTGCCCGTAACGTCAAGCAAACAGCTTACGAGGTGCTGGTAGCGTCGTCATTAACCAAACTGGCGGCCAACCAGGGAGATTTGTGGACGTCGGGCAAGGTGAATTCGGGCGAATCCATCATGGTCAATTACCAGGGCAAGGCCTTAAAAAGCGGAACACCTTGTTTTTGGAAAGTAAAGGTTTACACCAATAACGGCGAAAGCAACTGGAGCCAACCCGCCCGCTGGAGCATAGGTTTATTGCAGCCGGCCGACTGGAAAGCCAAGTGGATTGGCTGGGAAAAAGGTTTTGCGTGGGACAGTATTGCTAAGTTTTCAAGACTGTCTGCCAGATATTACCGCAAAGAATTTGCGGTTGCCAGTCAGGTAAAGCGTGCTACGGTATACCTATCAGGCTTAGGTCATTATGAGCTTTATGTAAACGGCGCAGCCATCGGCGACCAGGTGTTGGCCGAGATGCCAACCGATTACAACAAATCGGTGCAATACAGCACTTACGATGTGACTACCAGTGTAAAAGCAGGTAAAAACGCTATTGCCACGGTATTAGGCAACGGTAGATACTTTACCATGCGGCCCATCTACAAACCTAAAAAAGTAAAAGAATTTGGTTTCCCGAAAATGCTTTTACAATTGGATATCGAGTACCAGGATGGTCATCATCAATTAGTAGTAAGCGACCAAACCTGGCGTATGACCGCCGATGGCCCGATCCGCAGCAATAACGAATACGATGGCGAGGAATACGACGCCCGTAAAGAATTAATCGGATGGACTAAAGTGGATTACCGGGACACCAAATGGTTTAGGCCCGAGCTGGTACCGGTGCCTACCGGCAAATTGGTGGCGCAAATGAGCGAGCCCATCAAGGTGATGCAAACGCTTAAGCCTCAGAAAATAACCGAGCTTAAGCCCGGCACCTGGATTATGGACATGGGGCAGAACATGACCGGTTGGATTAAATTTAAGGTAAAAGGTAAGCGCGGCGACAAAGTGACCCTGCGCTTTGCCGAAACCCTACAAAAAGACGGCAGCTTATACGTAGCTAACTTGCGTGATGCCAAGGTAACCGATATTTATACACTTAAAGGCGGTGCCGAAGAAACCTGGCACCCGGTATTTGTTTTTCATGGCTTCAGGTATGTAGAAGTTACCGGTTATCCGGGTAAGCCGACAGCAAGCAATTTTACCGGTGAGGTGGTATACGATGCACTGGCTACTATCGGCAATTTTGAAACTTCCAACGATGTCATCAATCAGGTATATAAAAATACTTGGTGGGGCGTAGCAGGTAATTATAAAGGCATGCCCATTGATTGTCCGCAGCGTAACGAGCGTATGCCCTGGCTAGGCGACCGTGCTACTGGGTCTTTAGGGGAGAGTTTCATCTTTGACAACGAAAAGCTGTACGCCAAATGGCTGAACGATATCGAGGAGTCGCAAACAGCAGAGGGGGCAATACCCGATGTGGCCCCGGCTTACTGGAATTATTACAGCGATAACATGACCTGGCCCGGTACCTACATCCTGATTGCCGATATGTTGTACAAACAATACGGCGACCTGCGCCCGGTCGAGTTGCATTATGCCTCCATGAAAAAGTGGCTTACCTACATGCGCACTAAGTACATGAAGGATTACATTGTGACCAAAGATAAATACGGTGACTGGTGCGTACCGCCTGAATCTTTGGAACTCATTCATGCTAAAGACAGCAGCCGTACTACCGACGGCCAGTTGATTGCCACCGCCTACTATCACCGCATGCTATTTTTGATGAAACGTTTTGCCAAGCTATTGAACAAGGAACAGGACGCACAGGAGTTTTCAGCACTGTCGGTTAAAATTGCCGATGCTTTTAATGCCAAATTTTATAATGCGCAAACGCAGCAATATGATAACGGTACGGTAACTGCTAACTTATTGCCTTTGTATTTTGATATTACTCCGGTAGCTAACCGCAAGGCTGTATTTAACAATATTGTGCAGCGGGTATTAACTACTGATAAAGGGCATATCGGCACGGGCGTTATCGGCACCCAATGGCTGATGCGTTGCTTAACCGAATACGGCCGGCCCGATTTATCTTACCGCTTAGCTTCCAATAAAGATTATCCAAGCTGGGGCTATATGGCCGAGCGCGGCGCTACTACCATTTGGGAACTTTGGAATGGCGACACCGCCAATCCGAGCATGAACTCCGGTAATCACGTGATGCTGTTAGGTGATTTAATTGTCTGGTATTATCAAAACCTGGCCGCTATCAAAGCCGGTATCAGTCAGCCGGGCTTTAAGCAAATCATTATGAAGCCGACTACGGTCGACGGGTTAAAATTTGTAACCGCATCATACCAAACCCCTTACGGCCTGGTGAAAAGCGCCTGGAAAAAAGGAAGTGATTTTACCTGGGATATCAGCATCCCGGCTAACTCAACCGCTTTAATCTCCATACCCGCAAAATCAGCGAATGAAGTGACCGAAAGCGAAAAAAAAGCAGTAACGGCTGAAGGTTTGAAGTTTGTGAAGATGGACGGCGGAATGGCCGTTTTTGAAGCCGGTTCGGGTAATTACAGCTTTAAATCTGTTTTATAAACTTTGACGATTGACCAACAGAAAACGAATATGAGAAAGTTTTTCAAACCTTGGTTTAGCTGTTTTGCAGCAACGCTTTTGCTGGCTGGCGCAACGCATGCGCAAACGGCATCACCTGCCGATGCCAAAACAACGATGAGTCCGGAGGCCCGCGCAAAGTCGGACCAGGAAACGGATAAAAAAGCTGGTGAGTGGGTGGCTTCCTTAGCGCTTAACGACGCCAAGAAGGAAGCAGCCGTAAAGGAATTGATTGCCACGCATCTTAAAACCATCCGCGATTGGAATAACGACCACCCTTACACTACTGTACCTGCAGGCATAAATCCTTATACCGGCAATCCGCTGAGTAATTTAGACAGGCAAATCATTGCTATTTCGGCAATGCCTAAGAGTATCCATGAGGCCCTGATGACGGGTTTACGGCAAAATTTGACTGAGGAACAGGTAGAAGCGATTTTAGACAAGTATACCATTAGCAAAGTTGCTTTTACGCTGAATGGTTATAAATCTATCGTGCCTAATCTGACCGAGCAGGAAGAAAAAGTAATAATCGATAACTTAAAGAAAGCCCGCGAACAGGCCATCGATTATAAAAACATGACCCAGATTTCGGCCATTTTTGAAATTTATAAAACCAAAAATGAGCAATATTTAAACACCCACGGCCGTAACTGGCATGATATGTTTAAGGCATACACTGACGGCGTTAAAGCAAAAAAGGCGGCTGCCAAAGCAGAGGCAGAAAAAGCTGCCCAATAAAAAGTACCTGTTGAGTATGATGTTAAAGAGATTTTTTTCTGTACTGTTATTGATGATTGCCGTAGGCACCGGGATGGCGCAGACGCAAATTAACCCCTGGCGCCCGGGCATCGTAACCGACGAGTTTATTTACGAACAGGCACCTTATAAAGAGTGCCACGCTGCTACCATAGCCCAAACGCCGAAAGGTTTAGTGGCTGCCTGGTTTGG
>CAXYKR010000042.1:0-4831 GCA_964277815.1 uncultured Mucilaginibacter sp.
CCTTGCAGCGTGAGTTTAAATTGTTGGTACGCCTGCCTGCAACCGCTTACGTACTGCCACAATATGAAGGTAAGCCTATCAACGCGCCGGCGCTTACCAGCGTGCCATACCAGTTGTTACTGGATTCGGCAATGGTTAACCGTTACGATTTAAAAGCGGCCCGCAACCAAGTAGATTATCAAACTACCAACCTGTCCCTGCAAAGAGCCAATGCCGTACCTGATGTAAGCTTGAACGTAAACTATGACCGGTTAGGGGCTTATGGTACCAACTTTTTAGGCGCAGGTTTTAGTATGGATTTGCCATTTTTTAACCGCAACCAGGGTAATATTAAAGCGGCCAAGCTGGGTATAGAGCAAAGCAAACTCCAACTGCAATCGGTAAAAGCGGTGGTTGAAAGCGATGTGGCTACTAACTATAAAATTGCCCTGCGGCAGCAACAGTTAACCAATAGTATTGACCCGGCATTCAGGCAAAACTTCACCCACCTTATTGGCGAAGTATTTAAAAACTACCGGCTCCATAACATCAGCCTGCTGGAGTTCCTGGATTTTTACGAGTCGTACAAAGACAATATTGTGCAAACCAACAACCTGGAATACAACTACCTGAACTCGCTTGAGCAGCTCAATTTTGTAACCGGCACCCGCTTCTTTAACCAGTAATCACTAATTAATTGAACATAATATCATGAATGCGTTGCTATATAAAAGTGGTCTATTTTTAACAGCCGGCGTTATAGCGCTCGGGATGTTTTCCTGCAATCAGCACCACGACGATGAAGATGCACGTCAGCCGTACGTAATACCCGACTCGCTGATGCGCACCTTAAAAATTGATACCGTTAAAACCTCCAACATCACCAGTGCGCTGAAATTTAGCGGCGTGGTTGATTTTAACACCGATAAAGTAGAAAACATTTACCCCCTGGTAAGCGGTAACTTACAAAACGTAACCGTTATGCCCGGCGATTACGTGCATGCCGGCCAGACTTTAGGCATTGTACGAAGCGCCGAAATTGCCAACTACAATTCTTCGTTGGAGTCCACTCGTGCGCAGGTGCAAATTACCAAGAAACAACTGCAGCAACAGCAGGACTTGGCTAAAAGCGGCCTGGCTTCGCAGGTGGATGTAGTGAGTGCGCAGTCAAACTACGAGCAGGCAGTGGCAGCCTATACCGCAGCACAAAGGGTAATGAACATGAACGGCAATTCCACTTCGGGCCAGTATTTAATTAAATCGCCGATAGATGGTTTTGTGGTACAAAAAAATGCCAATAGCGGTACCAACATCCGCAGTGATAACAGCTCACCGTTGTTTGTTATTTCCGACCTTAAAAATGTGTGGGTTGAAGCCAACGTGTATGAAGAAAACATTGGCAAGGTACACGAGGGCGACACGGCCGAGGTGACTACTATATCTTATCCGGGCAAAGTGTTTACCGGCAAAGTGAACAGGTTGATGAACATCCTCGATCCAACCACTAAGGTAATGAAAATGCGTGTGGTACTTAATAATCCCGGTTACCTGTTGAAACCGCAGATGTTTGCTACGGTGTCTTTGAACGACAAAGAGGATAAAAAAGCCATTGCCATATCCAGCACCGATTTAATTTTTGACCATAGCCAGTATTACGTACTGATTTTGCAGGACAAAAAGAACGTACAGATTCGTCCGGTTAATGTGATTAGCATCAACGGTAAAACGGCCTACTTAAGCAGCGGCGTTGCGCCCGGCGAGCGTTTGATAGGCTCTGATGCCTTGCTGATATACGGTTCATTAAACAGCTAATCTCCTACCCTTTTATTTTTTTAAAATGAACAAGATTCTTAGGGGAATTATCGGATTCTCTTTAAAAAACCGGTACCTCATCCTCATATTGGCTTTTTTACTGGTTGTAACCGGACTTATAACCTTTAGCCAGATGCCCATTGAGGCGTTTCCGGATGTAACCAATACCGAGATTGACATCATTACCCAATGGCCTGGCCAAAGCGCCGAAGAGGTTGAAAAGCTGGTAACCATACCCATCGAGATTGCGCTCAACCCGGTACAAAAACGGGTAAGCCTGCGCTCATCAACCATATTTGGTTTGAGCTACGTAAAGGTATTGTTTGATGATGGGGTTAAAGACCCGGAAGCACGCCAGCAGGTGATGAACCTGTTGCAAAATGCCGCACTGCCAAATGGCGTTCAGCCATCGGTGCAGCCGCCTATTGGCCCAACCGGCGAAATTTACCGTTACACCCTGCAAAGCTCGGTACGAGATGTGCGCGAACTAAAAACCATTCAGGACTGGGTGATTGACCGCCGTCTGCGGGCCGTACCCGGCATCGGCGACGTGAACAGTTTTGGCGGCAAAACCAAAACCTACGAAATCACAGTCAATCCCGACAAGCTCAACAGCCTCGGCATCACGCCGCTTGATGTGTATACCGCCGTGCAAAAAACCAACATCAACGTTGGCGGCGACATGATTGTGCAAAACAACCAGGCTTTTGCCGTAAGGGGTTTGGGCTTAATCAAAGACATCAACGAGATTAAAAACATTATTGTTACCAATAACAACGGTGTGCCCGTGCTGGTTAAGGATGTGGCCGATGTGCAGATATCAAACCTGCCCAGACTGGGTTGGGTGGGCCGTAGCGACGCCATCGACCGCCAGGACGGGCACAGGTTGGTAAAAGACGACCCGGAC
This sequence comes from uncultured Mucilaginibacter sp., assembly GCA_964277815.1. Lineage (GTDB taxonomy): Bacteria > Bacteroidota > Bacteroidia > Sphingobacteriales > Sphingobacteriaceae > Mucilaginibacter. The sequence goes on from CAXYKR010000042.1 coordinate 2,699, forward strand.
GCCGTAGAAGCCATTGTGGTTATGCGTAAAGGCGAAAACCCTACACAGGTAGTTGCTGCACTGAAAGCCGAGATTAATAAGCTGAACAATGACGTGTTGCCGTCCGACACCAAGATTGTACCTTATTACGACCGAACCAACCTCATCAATTACGCTACCCACACCGTGTTGCACAACCTGATTGAAGGTATTTTACTGGTAACTTTCCTGGTGTCTATCTTCATGTTTAATTGGCGTACCACGCTGATTGTATCATTAATTATTCCGCTGGCGCTATTATTTGCCTTTATCTGTTTGCACATGATGGGCATGTCGGCCAACCTGCTTTCGCTGGGCGCAGTAGACTTTGGTATTATCATAGATGGTGCGGTGGTAATGGTTGAGGGGATGTTTGTATTTCTTGACCATAAGGCGGTGGAACTGGGCATGGAACGGTTTAATAAACGCGCCAAACTGGGCATGATTCGCAATAATGGTGCGGTATTAGGTAAAGCCATCTTTTTTGCCAAGCTCATTATCATCACTGGCTTGCTGCCCATCTTTGCTTTCCAGAAAGTAGAGGGTAAGTTATTTTCTCCGCTGGCTTACACGTTGGGCTTTGCCTTGCTTGGTGCTTTGATTACCACGCTCACTGTAGTACCGGTGCTGATTAGCATGTTGCTAAAAAAGAACGTACACGAAAAACATAATCCTATCGTACATGGCCTCACGAGCTTTATGTTAGGTGGTTTTGTTAAGGCTTTTAAGCACAAAGAGGTAGTGGTAACCGTGTCACTGATTGCCATGGTGATAGGCCTGTTCTCATTTAAGTTCTTAGGTTCGGAGTTTTTACCCGAGTTGAATGAAGGTTCCATCTGGCTAAGGGTGCAGCTGCCTTACAGCGTATCGCTCGACCAGTCGGTAGCTACCTCCAAACAGGTACGTAAAATACTGATGACTTTCCCGCAGGTGAAATACGCCGTATCGCAAACCGGCAGGCCAGATAATGGAACTGACGTAGCGGGCTTTTACAACAACGAATTCGACGTGATTATGTACCCTGAGGAAGAATGGAAGCCTAAAATTTCTAAAGAGAAGCTGATTGCGCAGATGCACAAAAAGTTGGAGGTGTTGCCCGGGGCCGAACTTAACTTCTCTCAGCCAATCTCTGATAACGTGGAAGAAGCCGTATCGGGTGTAAAAGGTTCGATTGTAGTAAAGGTGTACGGCGACTCGCTGAATTACATGGAAAACCGGGTTTATCAGGTTTACAAGCAGCTCAAAACCGTGCGCGGCGTCGAAGATTTGGGCATCCTGAAAAGCGTAGGCTTGCCCGAACTGGACATTCAACTTAATCAGCAAAAAATGGCTCAGTACGGTGTAGCTACAGCCGATGCGAACTCGGTCATATCCATGGCTATTGGTGGGCAGGCAGCTTCTACCTTATATGAAGGCGTACGTACTTTCGATATCCGTATCCGCTTCCCTGAAGGTTTCCGTAAAACCCCTGCCGACATTGGCAACCTATTAGTTCCTACCCAAAACGGCAGCAAAGTGGCCCTAAATGAGATTGCAGATATTAGCCAAAAAACAGGTCCGTGTCTAATATTTAGGGATGGTAATGAGCGCTATGCTACGGTTAAATTCTCGGTGCGCGGCCGGGACATGGGTAGCACCATTGCCGAAGCTCAAAAGAAAGTGGCCAAGCACGTAGAAATAAAACGCGGCTACCGCCTGGCTTGGCAGGGCGATTTTGAAAACCAGCAACGTGCTACCAAACGTTTAGAGCAAGTTGTACCTATCAGTTTGGCACTTATTTTCATCCTGCTGTATATCATGTTCGGCACAGTTAAAGACGCAGCATTGGTTTTTATGAATGTCCCTTTTGCTATTGTAGGCGGTATTCTGGCATTGCTAATTACAGGCACCAACTTCAGTATTTCTGCAGGTATCGGTTTTATTGCATTGTTTGGTATCTGTATACAGGACGGTGTACTACTCATCACCATATTTAAGCATAACCTGGAAGATTTGCACGGCGATACCTTGCTGTTGTACAGTTCTATCAAGCTGGGTGTAAACTCGCGTATACGCCCAGTGATGATGACTGCACTGATGGCCGCCATCGGTTTGCTTCCGGCAGCAATATCTCAC
>CAXYKR010000043.1:0-6571 GCA_964277815.1 uncultured Mucilaginibacter sp.
TAAAAATTCCGGTGGTAGGTACCGCCGTATTTACCGGCTTTTTGTTGACTATGGCTCAGTTTGTGATGATTATCGGTTTTCAAACCTTTTCGGTAGATCAATTGAAGATTGCCCCTACCCAAATTGGTTTGCTTTATGCCGGTTTTGGTATTACAGGCATTTTAATGCAACTGGCAGTACCACTCATTACTAAGCTTATATCGTCTAGGGCTACTATACTGCTTATATCAACGGCAATATGCCTGGCGGCCATGATTTTTACCGGCTTTACGCAGGCCTTATTTCCATTTGCCGCTGGCTTATTTTTATATGGCCTCTTTAATGGGTTACGTAACCCCATGCTCAACGCTATTATAGCCGACCGCAGTGATGAGCACACCCAGGGCGAGATTTTGGGCGTTAACCAATCCTATGCTTCTTTGGGGCAAACGCTGGGGCCGGTAGCCGCCGGCTTGATTACGGCAGTATCTATACACGCCGTCTTCTTTTTGTCGGCATTCTTTATTTTGCTTGGGTTTTTGCTTACCTTTCGCCTAAAAGCTAAAGAAAAGCAATCCACCTGAGCTATGTTTAATACTTTTGACCCAAGGCAGGTTTTATCAGTAACGATGATATTATTTGCCATCATTGATATCATCGGCACCATACCCATCATCATCAGTTTACGCCAAAGGGCCGGCCATATCGAGTCGGAAAAGGCTTCGCTTACGGTACTTGCTTTGATGATTGCTTTTTTATTCGTAGGCGAAGAGTTACTCAAAATCATAGGTTTAGATATTGCCTCATTCGCTATTGCGGGTTCTTTGGTAATTTTTATCATCGCCATGGAAATGATATTGGGCATCTCATTTTTTAAAGAGGATGAACACGTTCCGGCTACTGTTTCTATCGTGCCCCTGGCCTTCCCACTCATTGCCGGTGCAGGTACCATGACTACTTTGCTTTCGCTGAAATCGCAATATGCTACTACTAACATCATCATTGGTATTACGCTAAACACCATCATTGTTTACGTAGTGCTCAAAAATGTAAGCTTGTTAGAGCGGATGTTGGGGAAAACAGGCTTAGGTGTTTTGCGTAAGGCGTTTGGTGTGATTTTACTGGCAATAGCTATTAAGTTATTCAGAAGTAATAGCGGCCTTTGAGAAAGTGTTTTTATGAGTAACTACAATGAATCCATATTAAATTACCAACAAGCGAACTATTGTTTAGCCATCAAAACGACCAAACAATAGTTTGCTTAAGGCTTCGTTATAAATAAATCCTGCCGACAAGTAGTCTGCAGGATTTTGTATTTTTACGTCGTGCATACTTTTACCAAAAAGCTTCCTGTCATCATCGTATTTGCTTTAATGTTTGCCGGCTGGGCTATCAGTTCGTGTAAAAAAGAGAATCAGAATACACTTAATTCTTTTTTAACTGATAACGGGCCCTGGCAATTGGCTTCATTACGGGTAGAAACATTACATAACGATACGTCCAAAAGGTTCGACACCCTAAATGTGAATTGCGTGCGAAAGCAATCTTTTACCTTTGACGCCGGTGGTACGTGTACCTACAGCTACTTTGATTGTTTAGACCAGATATCTCAAGGCACCTGGACGATGAACGCCGGAGATGTTGTTACGCTTTCGTCGAACATGATATGTAAAGACACCACCAAAGCAGGTACATCAACCCCATTTGCGCAATTACAAATTATTAATCTTGGCCGCAACTCGCTGGTTTTTCAGGACGTGAAGACAGATACCCTGCGCACATCGCCCAGGCTCGTGCTCAGGCGCCGGGTTACGCGCTACGGTTTTATACACCAATAGCTTATCGCTTACTTAAAATATTATATTTACATCAAAATTACTTGTCGCTTTGAAAACCAGGATAGCCATTTTAGCCTCAGGATCGGGTTCTAACGCTCAAAAAATAATGGAGCATTTTAAAAACCATCCCGATAGCGAGGTAGTTTTGGTGCTCACCAATAATCCGCAGGCATACGTGCTGCAGCGTGCTGATAATTTCGAAATTCCAACTCATGTCTTTTCGCGTCAGGAGTTTTTTCAGACGGATGAAGTGGTAAAGCTTTTGAAAAAGATGGAAGTGGATTTGATTGTACTGGCCGGTTTTTTATGGCTGGTACCAGCATCATTGCTTAAGGCTTTCCCTAATCAAATTATTAATATCCACCCTTCCCTGTTGCCTAAATACGGTGGTAAAGGCATGTACGGCGACCATGTTCATCAAGCTGTTTTAGAAAATGGTGAAACTGAATCGGGCATCACTATTCATTTTGTAAACGAACATTTTGATGAAGGCGAAATGATTCACCAGGCTAAATTTAAGATTGAGCCAAACGACGATTTAAACACTATCAAACTCAAAGGCCAGCAGTTAGAGCATCAACATTTTCCGAAAGTGATTGAAGCCTTGGCAGCTAAAATGAAAAGCAATCTTAAAAACTAAGATTCCTTGGCCAAACAATCTGCAAATACATAAATGCATTTTTACATATTTATGTAGAAATACAAACACATAAACAGGCTATTGCTTTGTCTTAATTTTATTTTTATAATAAAAATTTATCATCCGTAAAGCCTTCTGCATTACTGCTTAACAACTCATCAAAAATCATTACCTTTGCGGCTCAAAATAACACTATTGCATGAGCCAGTCTGTTCAAATTAAAAACGCTTTAATTTCAGTTTACTACAAGGATCATTTAGAACCGGTAATTCAAAAATTAAACCGTTTAGGAGTAAAAATATATTCAACCGGCGGAACCGAAACATTTATACGCAGCTTAGGTGCTGAGGTAATTGCTGTTGAAGATTTAACCTCCTATCCTTCTATTTTGGGCGGACGTGTAAAAACCTTACATCCCAAAGTATTTGGCGGCATACTGGCCCGCCGCAATTTTGAATCGGATGAGCAGCAACTGGCCCAATATAAAATTCCGGAAATTGATTTGGTTATTGTTGACCTGTATCCGTTTGAAGAAACCGTGCGTTCGGGCGCAGCCCATGACGATGTGATTGAGAAGATTGACATCGGTGGTATTTCGTTAATCCGTGCGGCGGCTAAAAACTTCAAGGATGTAGTTATCGTGGCTTCTAAAAACGATTACCAGCAACTGGGCGAAATTCTGAAAACTCAGGATGGTACTACTACATTAGACCAACGCCGTCAGTTTGCACAAAAAGCATTCAATATTACCTCGCACTACGATACATCAATATTTCAATACTTTAATTTAGACCAGGGTGAAGCCAACCCGGCTCTGCCTGTATTTAAGCAAAGTATACAAACCAGCCAAACACTGCGTTACGGCGAAAACCCACACCAGCAAGGTACGTTTTACGGTAACCTGGAAGCCATGTTCACTAAACTGCATGGTAAAGAATTGTCGTACAACAACCTGGTAGACGTTGACGCCGCTGTGGCATTAATCGATGAGTTTACAGACCCTACTATCGCCATATTAAAACACACTAACGCCTGCGGTATTGCTACACGCTCTTTTATTAAAGAAGCTTGGATTGATGCCCTGGCTTGCGACCCGGTATCGGCCTTTGGTGGTGTTATCATCGCTAATGACGAGATTAATGCAGAAACTGCGGCCGAAATCAGCAAGATTTTCTTTGAAGTATTGATTGCCCCGGCTTACACCGATGAGGCGCTGCAGATACTAAAAGAGAAAAAGAACCGTATAATACTCATTCGCCAAACGGTTGAATTGGGTGTTAAGCAGTTTAAAACCTTGTTGAACGGTGTAATTGAGCAGGACAAAGACCTGGTAATTGAAGGCCCTGAGCAGATGACTACCGTTACCGAGCAACAGCCGACCGCACAGGAGCTTAAAGATTTATTTTTTGCCAATAAAGTGGTAAAACACACCAAATCAAACACCGTAGTGCTGGCTAAAAACAACCAGTTACTGGCCAGCGGTGTTGGGCAAACCTCAAGGGTTGACGCCTTGCGCCAGGCTATTGAAAAAGCCCGTGCATTTGGCTTTGATTTACAGGGAGCCGTCATGGCTTCAGACGCGTTCTTTCCGTTTCCGGATTGTGTAGAAATTGCTGCCGACGCTGGTATTACTGCGGTATTACAACCCGGCGGCTCTATTAAAGACCAGGACTCCGTAAACATGGCTAACCAAAAAGGTATTAGCATGGTAACTACCGGAGTAAGGCACTTTAAACACTAAAAAAGGGTTGCTGTAAAGTATTTTGCATAACCCGGCAGCTGTTTTGAAATACAAACGGTTATTAATAACTTACGTAGATTTTTTCAATCTTTGCAGATTATTTGACACAACACTAAATGGGTTTATTTAATTTTTTCACACAAGAAGTTGCTATTGATTTAGGAACTGCAAATACCCTCATAATACATAACGATAAAGTGGTGGTTGACGAACCCTCTATTGTAGCATTTGACCGCAAAACCAATAAGGTAATTGCCATTGGTAAGCAGGCCATGCAAATGGAAGGTAAAACCCATGATAATATACGCACTGTACGCCCGCTTAAAGATGGCGTAATAGCCGATTTTGACGCTGCCGAGCACATGATACGCGGCATGATTAAGATGATTAACAAAGGCAAAGGCTGGTTTTTCCCGTCGTTGCGTATGGTAATCTGTATACCTTCGGGCATTACCGAGGTGGAAAAACGTGCGGTACACCAGTCGGCCGAAATTGCGGGTGCTAAAGAGGTCTACCTCATCCACGAGCCTATGGCAGCAGCCGTTGGTATCGGTATTGACGTTGAGGAGCCTATGGGCAACATGATTATCGACATCGGCGGTGGCACTACCGAGATTGCCGTAATTGCCCTTTCAGGTATCGTGTGCGACCAGTCTATCCGGGTAGCGGGCGATAACTTCGACTCTGACATTGTACAATATATCCGTCGCCAGCACAACATCATGATTGGCGACCGTACAGCTGAGAAAATTAAGATTGAAGTAGGTGCCGCATTACCAGAACTGGCTGACCCTCCGGGTGACTTTGCTGTACAAGGCCGCGACTTGATGACCGGTGTACCTAAGCAAATTACCGTATCATACACCGAGATTGCGCATTGCCTGGATAAATCTATCTCTAAAATCGAGGAAGCTATCCTGAAAGCATTGGAAATAACCCCACCGGAGTTATCAGCCGATATTTACCAGACCGGTATTTACTTAACCGGTGGCGGAGCGTTGTTGCGCGGTCTGGATAAACGTGTAGCTGCCAAAACTAAATTACCTGTTCACGTAGCCGAAGACCCGTTGCGCGCCGTAGTACGCGGCACCGGTACCGCCTTAAAAAACATAGGCAATTATAAGTTCTTGATGCAATAACCAGTGACGAATGAGTGAATGAGTGAGTTTTGAATGATCAGTCAGACTCACTCATTCACTCATTCAACCATTTACTCATTATATCTCCATGCGTAACCTTTTGATTTTCATCAGCAAGTACAACGCATTTTTTTTATTCCTGATTTTTGAGATTACGTCGCTGATTATTTACGTCAAGTATAACTCGTTTCAGCGGGCTACATTTATTAATACGGCTAATCATGTTACCGGCACTTTATACGCCCGTGCCAGCGAAATAAGTAGCTACGTTAAGCTTAAAGATATTAACGACAGCCTGGCTTCAGAAAATGCCCGCTTGCGTGGCATGCTCAATTCAGCTTATTATGCTGATACCCTAGCTAAACGTACAGTGAATGATACGACTTACAAGCAGCAGTACAGCTATATTGAGGCAAGGGTGGTAAACAACAGCGTAACTAGGCGTAATAATTACATCACTATACAAAAAGGCAGCAAAGACGGCGTTGCCAAAGGTATGGGCGTGATATGCGGTACCGGCGTAGTAGGTAAAGTGATTTTAACATCAGAGCATTTTTCTATCATCCAGTCGTTTTTACACAAAGACACCAAGGTGAGCGCCATGCTGGCCGACACTAAAGATATTGGTAGTTTGGTATGGGGTAATCAACTGAACCCGCATATGGGCGTGTTGATGGATATACCCAACCACGTTAAGGCACATGTAGGCGAGTGGGTTGTTACGTCTACTTATTCAGATTTATTTCCGGCCGGTATACCATTGGGTAAGGTGATGAATTTGCATGCTAAAGGCGGCGGCTTTTTTCTTAACATGGAAGTGAACCTGTCGGTAGATTTTGCCAAGCTTGAATATGTGTACGTTGTTAATAACAAACTGGCTCAGGAACGTACTACATTAGAAACCCAAAAGCCCAATGAGTAGAGTAATTATTCAGAATTTTGTGCGTTTTGTAGTCCTGGTGTTGCTGCAGGTTTTTTTGCTGAAAAATATCAGCTTGTACAACCTGTCAATGCCTTACCTGTACATTCTGTTTGTAATGTTGTTGCCCTTAGAAACGCCTAACTTACTACTGTTCACACTGGCCTTTTTGATGGGTATCATTATTGATATGTTTTATGATACGCCGGGCTTACATGCGGCGGCCAGTGTAATACTGGCTTTTGTGAGGGTACTATTTGTGAGTATTACCGTACAACGCGATGGCTTTGATAACGAACCCGAACCTACTTTAGG
>CAXYKR010000044.1:0-11908 GCA_964277815.1 uncultured Mucilaginibacter sp.
ATTTCTTTAATACCTGCCAGCATCAGTACCGACAACGGGTAGTAAATCATCGGTTTGTCGTAAACCGGCATTAATTGCTTGCTAACGGCTAAGGTTAAGGGGTGCAGCCGGGTTCCGGAACCGCCCGCGAGTATTATTCCTTTCACAATATATTGTTTAGAGTGATTATTGCCCTAATATAGAAAAAGCATTTAATAACCGGCAGGTATTATGCACCGGCCAGCTTTTCTTCCAGTTCCTGATACCATTCTGCACCGTATTTGCGGGTAAGCGGCTCTTTTAAAAACTCGTGTACCTTTACTTTTAGCTCGCTGCCAAAGCCGCAAGCCGGGCTGCAAATATTCCAGCGGTCATAATGTAATACATCAAACTCTGGGTAATTGGTGATGCGTATAGGGTATAAATGGCAGGATATCGGTTTACGCCAGCTGATGTCGCCGGCCTCCCAGGCTTTTTCAATGGCACATTTGGTGATGCCGTTTTCCCAGGTTACGTAAGCACACTCTTTATTAGTATCCACACACGGCGTGGTATAGTCGCCTTCAAAATCGGTAACGTGTGTTCCTTCAGCCTCTATGGTAGCTACGCCTTTCGCCGTCATGTACGGCTTAACTTTGGGGTATATCGCCCTTAATATATCCAGTTCGCTAGCCTCAAGTGGGGCGCCCGAGTCGCCTTCTAAACAGCAGGCCCCTTTGCACTTATTTAAATTACACACAAAATGCTCAGTCACTACATCTTCGTGCACCAGGGTATTACCAACTTCAATCATCTTATCTTATTTCTTAATAGGGTTTAAAGGATATTTTAAACCTTTGGCATTGGTTAGTTCCATAGTAACGCTGCCCACTACCAGTTCAACATGTGCTTTAACCGGAATACGGTTATTATCATCAGTTACCCAAAGGTACAGTTTACTGTTTTTCCTGAAAATTTTTCCGGGTATAATCGTAGGGTTAAACTTTAAACAATTAAAGGTACCCATAGGGCAATCCACCTGGTCTTTACCCAAATAGGTAATGGTTAGCGTTTGTATGGCATCATCCAAAAAGTAACGCAGGTCAAACTTCTCTCCTATCTTTAGTTTGGACACGTCAAGGCAACGGGCAAAATAGTAGGCCGACGGAAAATCAAACACCTTACCGCTAAACGGATACACCCCGCTATTAGCAGTTATCTTATCAGTTTGATGGTCAAATACCACATGGTCTTTGTGCTTGTACTTGGCTTCGTGCCGGTCTTCGGTATACAGGTAAGGCAGCAGTGTGTTACGGTCAATAAAGCTTTCGTACCGGTTACGTACTTTGTAAAAAACATCAAATGTACCGGCAGTATTGCCATCAGCTATAATATGCCAGGCAGGTTTACCTTCAAACTTGGTATCGGTATCGGCAACGCGTAAGTGCGCCTCGGCGCCCGTAAACCACCCATACTTCAATCTGTAATTTAGTTCTTCGCCGGCTTTAAAAGTAGGTTCGGCCAGTTTAACAGGCTCTTGCGCATTTGCATAATTAGCCAGCAACATTATGGTAAAAAATACCATGATGCAACCAACCCTATGCAATCTGCACCGGTGCCACATTAAACCCAACTGCCTAAACCCACTAAGCATTGTTAATCTTTTCGTTTATAAATAGGCACGGTAGAACAAGGCTCGCCGAACATCAGGCTCTTGGCTACGGGTGTAAGGCGCTTGGTTAATTCTACATACGCTGATGTGGGCACTTCAATATCGCCGCAACCCTTCAGCACAATACGCTGATCGCGGTACTGCTCAAAATCAGCTTTAGCCAGTTCTTTTTCAAACAAAACGGTTTCCAGTACATCCTGGTTACCAAAAACAACTTCGCGGGCATAAGGAGCCAATCGGTTAGCCAACAGCATGTATGCCCAGGCAGGCACAATGGCATCAGCAGTACAGGTGATACCCACATTTTTGCCTGCGTACTGCGCCCAGTCGTGCCCTTTTACAAACTCACGAAAGTCTTTCTCACGCAAAATCAGCCCCATATAAAGATTGTCCTTAATATCGTAAATCACGCGTTCGCCTTCGGGATAAAAACTCGCCGGGTCGAGCGTTACCAAACCGCTTTGCGCTACCTTATTAATGATATTTTCCTGAATATCCATATCCTTTAAAATAAAAAATCCGGAAATAGTTTAACCTACTTCCGGATATAAAGTTACTTTAAATTTGATTACAAGAATTTGTAGCGGTAATCTTTTACATTGGCCTTATCTTTCAGGGCATCAAACAAGCGGTTATCCACTTGCTGCATCATGCTCTGGCTTATTTGCTGCTTTTCGCGAACAGTATTAGTTAACGGAGCAGGGTTGATAAAGCTTTCAGGAGACACCACGTAAACACCGTTAGCGCCTTCAATAGGTTTTGAAAGCTTTTTAGGCTGTAAACCGAATACGGTACCAATTACTTTATATTCTAAAGATAAACCAGGGATTACCGGGTTAGCAAATACAATGTTTTCGGCAGGAACTACTTTAGCACCGGCTTTTTGAGCCACTTGCTGCAAGTTAGAAGCACCGTTAAGCGCCGACTGCAATTTCTCAGACAATTGCTTGCCTTTAGCCATCAACAATACTTCAGGTTTGATTTGCTCTTTTACATCATCTAACGATAAAGTACCGGCCTTTTTAATTTGGGTTAAACGGGCCACTACATATTGGTCGCCTAAGGTATAAACCTGGTCAACCACGTCGCCTTTATCTGCTTTGTTAAAAGCCCATTTTACCAATTCGCGGGCATTATCCAAACCTGGCAGTGCAGAAGCAGTACCATTTACATCGGCAGCAGTTTTTACAGTTAAACCTGCTTTTTTAGCCTGCTCGGCAAAGTTATCGCCAGACAGTTCGCCTAAAAATGCCTGAGCTTTAGCATAAGCAGCCGACTGTGTTTTGTTGCTGGCTTGTAAAGGCTTATCAACTACGGCTACTTTAACCACTTTTGATGCACCTTTTTGGTTAAGGATATTGATTAAGTGAACTCCGTATTGTGAGGTTACAATTTTATAATCGCCGGGCTTGCCGTTAAATGCAGCCTCTTCAAATACCGGTAACATTGCACCACGACCGAAAGTACCTAAGTCGCCACCTTTTTCGGCAGAACCTTTATCTTCTGAGAAGTTTTTAGCAAACTCGGCAAACGGACGACCGGCAATAATTAATTTTTTGATAGAGTCGGCTTTGGCCAGGGCTTTATCTACACCACCGGCGGTTGCAGGGTTAATTAGGATGTGACGTGCAGTAACCGAATCAGGACCAACGCGACTATCAACCAGTTTTGCAATTTTAACACTGTTGCCTGATACGTACGGACCGTAAACAAAACCAGGAGCAGCGTTAAACATCAGCGAATCCAACTGAGGCTCTAACTGACCTTTACGCTGATACACCAACGGTGCTTTGCTTTCTGAGTTGATTTGAACAAACAGCGAATCGTTAGTGCTGGCTTTAAAATCAGCAGCCAGTTTACTCACTTGCTCTTTGATAGCAGCAGAGTCTTCTTTTGACGGCGCAGCGTTGATGCTTACATACTGGAAGCTTCTAACCTCTGATGGGTTTTTAAACAGCGACTTGTGCTCGTCGTAGTATTTCTGGTAGTCATCATTAGTTAAAGTAACCTTGTTATCAGCAATAGAGCTGTAAGGTAACTCTACATAATCAAACTTAGCCAGTTTGTTTTTTGCCAGATAAGCATCTTGTGCCTCCAGCGAGTTTACATAAAGACCATTGTGTACTAAGGCAATATATTTTTCAATACGGCGGCTTTGTATTTTTGGACCTAAAAAGCCAGCCCATTGCTCTACGCGAGGGTCGTTACTTTTAGCATTTTGCAACTCGCGCAAAAATGCATTTAAACGGTTACGATCTAATTGACCGGTTTTAGGGTCGCCAAAGGCCTGAACAATTTGCGGGTCAGGATTCGGGCCGCTAATCATGGATTTTACTTCATCGTCGCCAACAGCAACGCCTACTTTATCCATTTCTTTTTTCAGGATAATTTCGCTCAAAGTTTGGTTCCAGGCATTTTCCTGAACATACTCTGTAATTTGCGGCGTTAAACTGGTTTGACCAGATTGCTGCATAAACATCTCAGTGCTTTGTTTAACCCGGTCCAGATAGCCTGTGTAAGCCACTTTTTCTCCTGCAACCTCACCCAACGTGTTGGCATCACCGTTCATAAACGAACGACCATAGGTGATTACCTCACCTGCAATAAAAGCAAAAAGCGCCAAACCAATGATTACAACCAGGATTGTACCCATCCGCTCGCGCAAAAAACTCATTATACCCATATAACCTATAAAAAATAATTCTTACTTCGTTTAAAAGAGGGCGCAAGATACAACTTTTCGTAAAATTTCGTGAAACAAAAATTACTGCCCAAAGTTTTGATTTACTGGAATTTGCCCGGTAGTATTTTTAATAATCCAGGGATCCATACTTTCGTTCGTAGTAGCGCCCGTGCCGTACAGATTTGTGCCGTTAGAGGAGGTTAATTGTACAAGTTTATTAGAGTAAATTTCACGCTTGCCCTGGTCCCAGAACAACTCGTCTGATTTAAAAATATCACCCTTTTGATTGGTGGCAACAACGTTTCGCCGCAGCTCAATAACCTTATCAGCTCTCTGAATACCGTAATCGGCTGTAATTTGTGCTGTCTGTGTCACTCCTTTAGGTGTAGTTTCAAATTTTACAATCTTTACCCCCTTAGGCATCTCCTTAACCTTGGTATCGCTATGGTCGAGCATTAAAGGCGCCGTTAGCTGGAACTGCACTTTGGCAGAGTCGCTGTAAATAACGTTCAATCCTGTAGTAGTGCTAATAGGCTTGCTTACTTCCTGCGCCGAAATTTTTTGAATATCCTTCAAACTGTTTTCGCAGGCACTAAAAAGCAACAGGCCAGCCACAAAGGCCAGCCGGTACTGTATATTTTGTATATGTTTTAATAGCTTAGTCAAAGCGGTAACGGGTAAACCATCTGTCGTTCAGGGTAAAGCCCACGTGGATGGTAAAAAAGTTTTCCTTGATTAAATTATTTTGAAGCGTTCCGCGTTCGCCATATTCGGCCGCCAGGTTAACTTTGTAAAAGGCTGTATTATTACTATGCAACGGCAAACCGAAACCAAGGCTTGCTGCTTTTACATTGATATTGGTATTGCTGACGTTAACGTATGTTTTTTCATAACGGACACCGAAGCGATAATCAATCAGCGCAAAATAGTTTTTAAGCGCGTTACTGTTAGGCGTAAACTGACCACCCACATTGAAGGTTTGCGTGTTTTGCAAGCCCTGATTTACACCGCCAATAGTTAACGACGACCAATTACCGCGGCTGTAATCAGCACCGATTAAGAACTTACCATCTTTTTGATACGAGATACCGAAGTGATGGATAAGCGGCAGTTTGATTTTACCGTTGCTGATGAGCTGATTAGAAATAGTATCGATAGCGCTTGACTCGGTACCGTCAGTAGCGGTACGGTACTGACTAACCACATTGGTGATACGTGTATTCAAGTTAGTGCTTGCCGAACCTGAATAACCTAACACCAAGTGACGGGTTTCGCTGAAATCAATATTTACCTGGGTACCAAAGTCATAACTTAAACCGCCCACGCTGTTACTGCGCTCGCTGCGCGAGTTAAGCGCACCACCATATAGGTTGTAATATGGTAGTTCGGTTGAACGAAATTGGCGAAGGTTACCAAATATATAAGATAAATTACCACCAAAAGAAATGATGCGTCCTATATTAAATCCGTAACCTGCATAAGCCTTTGACAAGCCACCGTCGCCAGAATATAGGTAATTAACTGCATTGGTATCTGTTGGTGAGCCGGTGCCAAAATTAGGTTGGCTTTGACGGTAGTTATAACCCAGCTCAGAGTAAGGTACCAAACCAAAGCTTAACGCCGAATGCCTGGTTACCGGGGCCGCAAAGTTAAAGTGACTAAGCCTGAAGTTACCGTTAGTTTGCCCGGTTGTGGTGTTTTGTTTAAGAGTTGAGATATTACCGTAAAGGCCGATATCAATAGTAGTGAGGCTTATAAAGCTGTAAGATGCAGGGTTAAGTATGTTTACTGTATTGTAACCGCTGATGCGGTTAATAGCAGTAGAGATACCGCCCATGGCACGGGTTTGAGGCAACAGCGCATCGTTTAATGTACCCAAACCAAATTGCGAGTACGGCGAACTGTTGGTAGCTGTTGACTGCGCCATCACCGCGCCGGCAGCCATAGTGAGTAAAAAAGTAAAACCCGTTCTTATATGTTTAATCATTATGCTCTTGTATAGCTGCATTTAATCCCTTCAGAACCAGGTAAGGTTCCAATTTTATATAGCCGGCAAAGATGCTATTTTTCAGCACAGTATCCAAAAAAACGCTGTCGCCGCCGGTGAGTATGATATTCAGGTGCCGGGCCTGTTGCTGGTAGCTTTGTATAAACCCTTCTATTTCGTACCGTAATCCGTTTTGCACACCCGACCTTATGGCGTTGATGGTATTGTTACCATAGTAGCCTGTAAAATCTGCGTCGGCTTCAACCAACGGTAAAACTGCAGTATAATGTTGCAAAGCTTTATAACGCATATTAAGCCCGGGCGATATACTGCCCCCGTAATAATTTGCGCTGGCATCAACCCCGTCATAAGTAATACAGGTACCGGCATCTATAACCAGGTTATCATCAGCCGGAAAAAGATGCCTGGCGCCTAAAACTGCCGCCAGCCTGTCCAGCCCCAGCGTTTGCGGCGTGCCATAGTGGTTTTTTATACCTTGCGCCATGCTGCGGTTAAAGTATATGACCTTTACCTGTTGCTCCAAAATACCAAACCAGGCTTCGGCGCTGCCTCTAACTGTTGATATGATAGCCCGTTTAACAGGATATTTGCTCAGCAATACTTGCAGTTCAACATGGGTTACCTGCTGGTAATATTGAACCTCAATCAGCTCATCACCGTCAAAAACTGCGGCCTTAACAAGCGTATTGCCAATATCAATAACCAGTTGAGCCATCTAGGCTTTAGCCATGTTCAGTATAGATTCAAAAATAGCCAGGCCATCTTCGTTGGCCAGCAAAGTATCGGCTGCTCTTTCCGGGTGTGGCATCAGGGCAAACACATTACGTTTGATGTTACAAACCCCGGCAATGTTTTCAATCGAACCGTTAGGGTTAGCTTCATCGGTAATGTTACCGGCCTCGTCGCTGTAACGGAACAAAACCTGGTCGTTATCATTCAGGCTTTTCAGCAGGTCGGCATCAGCGTAGTAGTTACCCTCGCCGTGTGCAATAGGAATTTTTAATACCCTTTGCTCATCAAGCTGCGAGGTAAGCAATGAGTTTTTGGTTTGCGGAACCAAGTAGGTGTTGCGGCAAATAAATTTACGGTTTTTGTTATGTAACAAAGCTCCGGGTACCAGTCCGGCTTCGGCCAGTATCTGAAAACCGTTACAGATGCCCATTACGTAACCACCTTTACCGGCAAACTGGATAACCTCCTGCATAATAGGCGAAAAGCGGGCAATAGCACCCGAACGCAAATAATCGCCAAAAGAGAAACCACCGGGTAAAATAACTACGTCAACATTTTGCAAATCGTGGTCTTTGTGCCACAAACGCACTACCTGCTGACCCATTACTTTTTCTAAAACGTAGATGATATCTTCGTCGCAATTGGAACCGGGGAATATAACTACACCAAATTTCATGCTACAAAGCTAATATAACCGCTTGAACATGAACGAATGTAAAAGTTAAAAAGTGTTAAAATGGAAGTAAATGATGCTGGCCAATAGCAAAAAAAACAGGCTTTCGTACATCCAGCGCATTCCGGCATACAAAAAATAATAGGCCGAAAATATGGCTACTGGTACCACGGTAATCAAAAAATGGCTTAAGCCGAACTCAGGGCGTACATAATAAGAAGCTGCCCCCACCAGCACGATAAAAAACAATAACTGGAAAGTTTTGCGGATAAGCACATAGCTTTTAAAGAAGTTCTCCTGCAATTTTAAGGTGCCTAGAATCAAAATTGCGATTACCGGTATTAGTGCTAAAAAATCATATTTATCCAGCACCTCTGGCATGTTAAATTTTGAACCCAAAGAAAACCAGATGTGGGTAAAACCCGGCAAACGGTCGGTTAAGTAATAGGCTACGCCAACAAAAAAGTAAACTGTAATATACCCAATCAGGCTGGCGGCCCAGTCACGCCAATCAAACGGACGGAATAAAACCAGGGCTATCCAAACAATCACCATCAAATAGGTACACGGAAAATACACCAGCGAGCCTGCAGCGGCCAGCATGCCTAAATCAAAAGCCAGCGATTTGGATTCGTCTGTTTTATAAAGTTCCAGAAACTTAAAAAGCATCCAGATAATAAAGAAATTACAAAGCAGCGGTGCACTTAACACTAAAAATGGCGTAAACAAACCAGACATCACTACATACAGCAAGCCCGGCAAAAAACTGGGCCGCCCCAACAGGTTGTGAACGTTGATGAGGTAGTTAAGTGCAATGGCCTGGGCAAGCACTACTATTCCGGCTAAAAATATGCTGAATGCTCCGGATATGGTGTTGATGACATGTACGGGCAGTAAAGACAGTGCAAAAGGCTCGGCTAACTGTAAGGGTACTGATGCCGGCGCAAACAGCATATAACCGCCACGCATGATAAACAGCAGCACAACCAGCCATAAAATATTGAGTGGATTATATCTTCGAAAGATGTCTATCATGCCGGCCTTAATTCTGCCGGCAATATTACCAAAAATTGTGTTAAGCTAACACTGCTTGCGTACGTGCATATTGCTTTACCATACGGTCAACAATTTGCGCGGTCTCGTCAGGGAAGTTTACTTGCACACTGTTATTGCTTTCGACCCAATGGCTGATCAATGGCACATTGACCGAATTAATACCGGTAATAACCGGCACCCCCAGGCGGGACGCCGCCAGAGCATTACAACGCTGCTCGTACTGCCCGGTCATGGGTACCATCATCACCTTTTTTTGCAGAAACAATGCTTCGGCTGGGCCTTCAAAACCACCGCCAGTTAGCAAACCCTCGCAACTGGCCAGGCTTTCGTTAAACTTGGCATTATCAACCGAGCATACATGTATGTTACCCTCTTTAAACGGCGTTTTTTGCCGTTTGGAAAAAATATGCCACTCCACGCTGTTGATTTTGCTTAGATGTTTCACCAGCGTTCTGTCATCATAAGCCGGCAGGTAAACCGAATAATGGCCTTTGTTGCTGGTTTCCATGCGGCGTATCTCGCTGCGTATCACAGGGGTATGAATAAAATCATCATACCTGTCGAAGTGAAAACCTATGTGGTGGGTAGTTGGCGAGTAATATTTAAATAGCCATTCCGCATAGTTCCACCGGGCCGGCCGGGGCGTTTTGGGCGAAATAAACGAACACTGGTGACTTAAAGAAACCGAAGGAATATTTTGCAGTTTACAGGCCCAGGCGCTCACCGGTTCAAAATCGTTTACAATTAAATCGTACTGCTTTAACGGCAGGGTGCGCACATCGCGCCAGAGCTGCCAAAGGTTCATCCGTTTAAATGTGGCCCATTTATCTACCCCTCCCCTGCGACCAAAAACAAAGCTAAACCCATGATACTTGTACTTGACAGGTTGCGATAAACCTACCTCGGCCTCAGTGCCGCTAATCAGCAAATCAACATCGCCGTATTGCTGCAGCAACGGCACAATCTCGCGTGCACGGCTAATGTGCCCGTTACCGGTTCCTTGTATGCCAAAAAGTATTTTCATGGTAGGGTAGCTTGCAAATATAAACGGCTTTTAGGTTAATGCGTTTTTAAACTTTCTATAAATAATTATTAACTCCGTGTTGTTTGAGTTGATTAAAAGGCGGTTACAGTGTAATGATATCGCCTGATGCACGCATCAACCCAATATTTATAACCCTTACACTCACTTAATTTTATTTTATTTGCATCTTAAATGAGCAACGAACTCACCGACCGTAAATTTTGGGCAAACTATTGGGAATCAAAAACAGGCTTAGCCTTTAAGGTTCCACCCAATTATACTTTCCACAAATTATTTGACCAGTTACTGGCTAATCAATCCATCGGGTCGGCTATTGAGTTAGGTGGCTTTCCGGGCTATTATGCCATCTTTTTAAAAAACTATTTCGGGCTCGATACTACCCTATTCGATTTTTATGTTCATCAACCAGTGCTGAAGCAGGTTTTGGCCGCCAATAACTTAAAAGAACAGGACATTAAAGTTATAGAAGGCGACTTGTTTAATTACCAGCCACAACAGCAATACGACCTGGTATTATCCTGCGGACTGATTGAGCATTTTAACGATACTAAAGATATCATCAGCAGGCACCTGCAATTTTTAAAACCCGGCGGCACATTGTTTATTACCTTGCCTAATTTTACCGGGATAAACGGTTGGGTACAGCGCCGTTATGATATGGATAACTACAACAAGCACAACATCAGCAGCATGAACCCAGGCAAACTGGCCGACTACTGCCGCGAGTTAGGCTTGCAAAGTGTCGAGGCATATTACTACGGTCATTTCTCTATCTGGCTCGAAAACATGAAACAGCAAAGCGGTATCACTAAATCTTTTTTGAAAGCGCTGTGGCTGGCCGGTAAAGTTTTTACTAAGGCAATACCTATCGAGAGCAAAGCTTTATCACCTTACATTGTGGTTAAAGCTGTCAAATAGGTTACCAGCTTCAATTAATGGTTTTCCATTTTAAACTTTTCCAGTAGCACTTTTACGTCCAGGCTGGCATTCAAATCCTCGGCCTTTTCGTCATCTTCGGCATCGTGGCTAAAATCGGCCGGGTTGTATTTATAAATGCGCCATTCGCCCTGGCTGTATTCTAAAGAGGTTAAACTCTCCACCCAGTCACCTGAGTTTAAATAAAGTACGGAACCGGGCTGGTCGGTGGCCTTAATTTGCCTGATTTCGGCGTGATGGATATGGCCGCATATCACATAATCGTAACGCTTATCAACCGCTAAATCAGCAGCGGTTTGCTCAAAATGATTGATAAACTTTACCGCTTCTTTTACCCTACCTTTTATTTTCTGCGAAAAACTCATCTTCTGGCGACCTAAAGCCGTTAGGCACCAGTTTACCATACTGTTGATGATAATCAACGAATCATAACCAACGGCCCCCAATTTGGCCAGCCACTTAGAGTGCTGCATGGTTACGTCGAAAACGTCGCCATGAAAAATCCAGGCTTTTTTGCCATCTACATTCAACAGCAACTTATTAAGCAGTTGAAACTGACCGAGATTGAAATCGGTAAACTTGCGCAGCATCTCGTCGTGATTACCGGTTAAGTAATAAACCGGTATGCCCTCGGTAACAAATTTGAGCAGGCGGCGCACTACTTTCATGTGCGCTTCGGGCCAGTACGATTTACTGAATTGCCAGATATCGATAATATCTCCGTTTAAAATTACCTGCTTGGGGCGGATACTTTTGAGGTAGGTAAGCAGTTCTTTGGCGTGGCAGCCATAAGTGCCCAGGTGAACATCGGAGATGACAACAATATCAATATCGCGTTTAGCCATTACGGTTTTTTAACGTACAGCGTTATTACGGCAACTTGCGTTGCTAAAGCTTTGTGGGCCGGTCAGGCCTGGTTACTCATCGTCGTCGTCTTCTTTTACACTTAGCTCGTAAGGGCTAAAGTAAAAAACAGCCAGCAACAGCAGCAAACCTATAACAACCAAGTAAGTGAACTCGATATACATAATAACAAGATAAAAGTCAGGTTAAAAAATTATTTTAACGTTAAGACTCTATTAAATCTTGAATAGCTACAGATGTGGAAAACTTTTTTTTATCCGGTCCAGCTTTTTCAGATGATG
>CAXYKR010000045.1:0-2758 GCA_964277815.1 uncultured Mucilaginibacter sp.
CCGTAATGAAGATTAACTCAGAACTGGGTTATGAGCCGGTGACTTATTCGGAATTAACGCAGGATGAAGACTTTTGGAAAGGCTGCCGTAGCTGCGTTAATTATGACATTTTAACCAGTAAAGAGCGCAAAAATTGTATGTGTACCGCCATGCTGTGGGACCCGGTGGACAAACAAAAACAGATAGACGAAAAAATGAAAAAAATTACGCACAAGGCTACCCTGCTTGAGCGTATTGAAAACGCTATTAAAAACAGCGTTAAAACGATAACATTCTAACAACACATCACCCAACTTATTTAGATAAGCCCGAACTCATGAAAAAAAAAGTAGTTTTAGCCTATAGCGGCGGATTAGATACCTCTTTTTGCTGCATTTATCTTACACAGGATTTAGGCCTGGAAGTACACTCGGTAATTGTTAACACCGGTGGCTTTACAGCGGATGAGTTAAAACAGGTAGAAGAACGTGCCTACAAAATGGGGGTAACTTCTCACCATGTTGTTGACGAGACTGAAAACTTTTATAACACCTGCGTTCGCTACCTGATTTATGGTAATGTGTTAAAAAATAACACCTATCCTCTATCGGTAAGTGCTGAACGTGTAAGCCAGGCTACGGCTATTGCCAACTACGCCAAGCAGATTGGCGCTGAGTATGTAGCTCATGGCAGTACCGGTGCCGGTAATGACCAGGTACGTTTCGACATGATATTTAATATCCTGGTGCCTAACGTGCAAATCTTAACCCCTATCCGCGATTTAAAGTTAAGCCGCGAAGAAGAAATTGAGTATTTGAAAAACCATGGCGTGGAGATGAACTTCGAGAAAGCTAAATACTCTATCAACAAAGGTATCTGGGGTACTTCAGTAGGTGGTAAAGAAACGCTAACCTCAAACTTGGGTTTACCCGAAGATGCATGGCCTACTCCGGTTTCTTCAACAGAGACTAAACACGTTGAGCTTGTTTTTGAAAAAGGTGAATTGGTGGGTGTTGACGGCACTACTTACGACCATCCGGCTAAAGCCATCCAAGCTTTACAAGCCATGGCACAACCTTACGGTATTGGTCGTGATATTCACGTGGGCGATACTATCATTGGTATCAAGGGTCGTGTAGGTTTCGAAGCTGCAGCACCTTTGATCATTATTAAAGCGCACCATACCTTAGAGAAACACGTGCTTACCAAATGGCAGTTGTCGTGGAAAGACCAGTTGTCTTCATTCTACGGTAACTGGCTGCACGAAGGTCAGTTCCATGACCCGATTATGCGTAACATCGAGGCTTTCCTGAACGATACCCAAGCTAATGTGAGCGGTAAAGTATTTGTTGAGTTGAACCCTTACCGTTTCCAGGTAACTGGTATCGAGTCTAACCACGATTTGATGTCGAGCAAATTTGGCAGCTACGGCGAAATGAACAATGCCTGGACCGGTGATGATGTTAAAGGCTTTTCTAAAATATTTGGCAACCAAGTAATGATTTATCATAAGGTAAACCAGCAATAATCAGCTAACATATCTTGCTTAATTTTAAGCTGTGAACATAGAATGATTGAAGACCCGAAAAAACTAATTGATATACAACGCATTAAGATCGACAACGTTGAGCTTGTGGTGAGGTTGTTTGACAGTTATCGGGTATTCTATCAGAAAGAGTCTGACCTTACAGGTGCTCAAAAATTTCTGACGGAGCGTTTGAGCAATAATGAGTCAGTCATCTTCGCAGCGTTGTTGAATGAGGACGAAAAATTAGCTCCGGTTGGTTTTACACAATTATACCCTACTTTCTCGTCGGGGCGAATGTCCAGAAATTGGATATTGAATGACTTGTTTGTTGATGCCGGTTATCGTAAACAAGGTATAGGCAAACAGCTTATTGAAGCAGCAATAAATTTTGCTCAAGGAGACGGCGCAACATTCTTGAAACTGGAAACAGCGTACGATAATAAAACAGCGCAAAGCGTTTATGAGGGCATTGGGTTTAAACAATATGACCCTCATGACGGATTTTTAACTTATAAAATTGACCTCAGTTAGTATGATGGCAAAGATAAAGGCAGGCATTATTGGCGGCGCAGGTTATACCGGCGGCGAGTTGTTACGCATACTGCTCAACCATCCGCAGGTAGACATCGCTTTTGTACACAGCAACAGCAACGCGGGTAACTACATTTACCAGGTGCATACCGACCTGTTTGGCGATACCGACCTGAAATTTTCGGGCGAATTATCTACCGATGTAGACGTTTTGTTTTTATGTGTTGGCCACGGTGATGCCCGCACGTTTTTAGAGGCCAACCCGTTCCCTGAAACGGTGAAAATTATTGACCTGAGTCAGGATTTTAGATTGCTGGATAAGACATCTATTTCTTACCATGATACTGCAAATGCTGCACGGCAATTTGTTTACGGTTTGCCCGAGTTGAACCGCGATGCTATTAAACAAGCGGCCAATATTGCAAATCCGGGTTGCTTCGCTACGTGTTTACAATTAGGTTTACTGCCACTGGCAGACGCTGGCCAGTTAAATAATGAAGTGCATATTACGGCAACCACCGGTTCTACCGGTGCCGGACAGGGCTTGTCGCCAACTTCGCATTTTACCTGGCGCAACGATAACCTGTCTGTTTATAAAGCTTTTGACCACCAACATTTAAATGAGATTGGGCAATCATTAAGGCAATTGCAGCCTGGTTTTGGCCATGCCATCAACTTTATACCCTACCGCGGCGATTTTACCCGCGGCATCATCGCCTC
>CAXYKR010000046.1:0-2824 GCA_964277815.1 uncultured Mucilaginibacter sp.
TTAATGACCTTGTAATAAAAGCTGATCTTGCCGAATATTCGCCGGTAAGGGGCTGCATGATCATTAAGCCATACGGCTACTCCATCTGGGAAAAAATGCAGGCCGCGCTTGATAAGATGTTTAAAGATACCGGTCACAGCAATGCTTATTTCCCGCTGTTTATACCTAAATCTTTCTTTTCAAAAGAGGCCAGCCACGTAGAGGGCTTTGCCAAAGAATGCGCCGTAGTTACACACTATAGATTAAAGAACGATGGTGAGGGCAATATTATTGTTGACGAGGAAGCAAAACTGGAAGAAGAATTAGTGGTGCGCCCAACGTCAGAAACTATTATCTGGAACACCTACCGCGGCTGGATACAATCGTACCGCGATTTACCTATCCTGGTTAACCAGTGGGCTAACGTGGTGCGTTGGGAAATGCGTACCCGTTTATTTTTACGCACCAGCGAATTTTTATGGCAGGAAGGCCACACTGCCCACGCCACTGCCGAAGAAGCGATAGCCGAAACGGAGCAAATGCTGGACGTTTATGCCGATTTTGTGGAAAACTGGATGGGGGTGCCCGTAGTAAAAGGCCGTAAAACCGCCAACGAGCGTTTTGCCGGTGCACTGGATACGTATTGCATTGAAGCATTGATGCAAGACGGAAAAGCCTTACAGGCCGGTACCTCACACTTTTTGGGTCAGAATTTTGCCAAAGCTTTTGATGTGAAATTTACCAGCAAAGAAGGTAAGCTGGATTATGTTTGGGCTACATCATGGGGGGTATCAACCCGTTTAATGGGTGCCTTGATTATGACCCACTCTGATGATGCCGGTTTAGTGTTACCTCCAAAACTGGCACCGATACAGGTGGTAGCCGTGCCTATTTACAAGCACGACGAAGAGCTGGAAAATATTCGCACCTATATTAAAAGCCTAAGCGCCGAATTGAGAGCTAAAGGCATATCTATCAAATTTGATGACCGTGACACCCAGCGTCCGGGCTTTAAATTTGCCGAATACGAGTTAAAAGGTGTGCCGCTGCGTATTGCTATCGGTAGCCGCGATATGCAAAATGGTACGGTTGAACTGGCCCGCCGTGATATTAAAACTAAAGAGACGGTAGCGCAAGACGGCTTAGCTGAGCGCATCGAGAAGTTACTGGGGGAAATTCAGGAAAACATCTATCAAAAAGCCTTCAACTTCCGTGCAGAAAACACCGTTGAGGTAAACGATTACGAAGAGTTTAAGCGCATGCTGGACGAAAAACCGGGCTTTATATCGGCCCATTGGGATGGTACTTCCGAAACCGAACAACGCATTAAAGAAGAAACCAAAGCCACCATCCGTTGTATACCTTTAAACAACAAGCAGGAAGAAGGCAAGTGTATCCTGACCGGCAACCCTTCGACACAAAGGGTGTTGTTTGCGAGGGCGTATTGACCCCCCAGCCCCCTGAAGGGGGAGTAGGAAGTGCAAACTATTTGCATTAAATAAAGTGCGTATATCAAGAGAAGAACGTTACGGAATCTGCCTGAATTTTAAATTCAGGCAGATTTATATTATCTGGATTTCTGATGATATCGATTTAGTTTTGGTTAACGAAGACGACAACAAGATTATAGGCTTCAAAACACAAGAGGCACTCAAGAATTATTTGATAGAAAATGGCTTGGATGCTTTAGTTGATATCGCAACTTACGAGTGTCATATATTGCAACAATGGTTGACTAATGCGTACGCAAATATTGACTATGATGAATTTTTGAATTTTTGGAATTTGTGTACGGATATTTCTGAATCTCTAAACATTCCCTTCTCTGGCGACATTAAGAATGATATCAGAAATTCAGTTTACGAAAAGTTGTTTAATGGAACTGGTATTTTTGTATCAGACGACCCTAACCCGGTTTTGTCTGATGATGAAATCCTGGCACTTTCCTCTGTTGTTCAGGATGGATTGAATTTGTTGTTGAACAATTTATCAATTCAAGAGTAGTTATTATCTGTAAATCTTTCCCTAAAAGGATAAACGTTAAAATGCTCCCCCTTTAGGGGGCTGGGGGGCTGCAGCTATATGAAATTCGCAACTAAAGCAATACATGCAGGGCAACACCCTGACCCAAGTACAGGCGCGGTGATGACGCCGATTTATCAAACGTCTACCTATGCCCAGCGGGCTCCGGGCGACCACCAGGGATACGAGTATTCGCGTGGTACCAATCCAACCCGTAAGGCGCTGGAGGATTGTTTAGCTGCGTTAGAGAATGCTAAATTTGGTCTGGCTTTTTCTAGCGGAATGGGTGCTACTGACGCGGTGATGAAATTACTACAACCCGGCGACGAGGTAATTACCAATAATGATTTGTACGGCGGCTCGTACCGCATCTTTACTAAAATATTTGCCAACTACGGCATTAAGTTTCATTTTATCAATCTGCACCAGCCGGAGATTATTCATGATTATGTAAATGATAAAACTAAACTGGTTTGGATAGAAACGCCTACCAATCCTACCATGCAGGTGGTAGACATTCAGGCAGTGTCGTCTATTACTAAAGATAAAAACCTGATGTTGGTGGTAGATAATACTTTTGCTTCGCCATACCTGCAAAACCCAATGGATTTGGGCGCCGACTTGGTGATGCATTCGGTAACGAAATATATTGGTGGCCACTCCGATTTAGTGATGGGCGCTTTGATGATGAATGATGAGGATTTGTACAAGCGCTTGTGGTTTATCTATAATTCGTGCGGTGCTACACCCGGACCAATGGATAGTTTTTTGGCATTGCGTGGCATCAAAACCTTGCACTTGCGCATGAAAGCCCATTGCGAAA
>CAXYKR010000047.1:0-9706 GCA_964277815.1 uncultured Mucilaginibacter sp.
AGTAAAATCCTGCAACGAACGGTTCGAAGTAGGCAGGTTTTCCAACTGCGTACGGCTGATGTTGGTAGAGGCACCAGTTCTGCGGCTGTTTAAAACCTGGTTTTTACGACCGGTAATATTTACCGCCTGTAAAGAAACGCCATTTTGACTAAGCACCTGATTAACTACAAATGGCTCACCCAATCGTAAATAAATGTCGTTTAGTGTGGTAGACTCAAAACCAACATAAGAGATGGTAACCTGGTAAGGTCCGCCAACACGCATGTTGTTGATGTTGAAACGACCATCTACATTAGTACCGGTTGAATAAACAGTACCAGTAGGTTGGTGTACGGCTTTAACCGTAGCGCCTACTAAAGCCTCTTTCGAGTCTCTAACAGATCCCGTCATACTACTTGTGGTTACCTGTGCAAAGGTAGCCGCCGCCGTAAACAAGAAAAGAATCGCGAGAAGTAAACTTTTTCTCATGCTTTTGTTTTGTTTGTTTAATTAACTTTTAATAGTTGTAAATTCAATGCAAATATAGACAACGGCTTCTGTTTCAACGTTAAGTTAATGTTAATAAATTTTGGAACTTTTTCACATTTTGCAATTTTTATGTGGATATGTTCAAATATGAACCCAATACGCTATCATTTTATTGAATTCTGATTAAAATCCTGCTAATTGAACTAAATAACCATTCGGTATTAAGTAAGTGTCAAAAAAACATTACAAAATCAGTCATTCGTTTAACTAAACCTTCATGTTTTTGATGACTTTACAATGCTTTATTGTGTCGTGCTTTTTATTTAGATTTGACGCCGAACTGTAAAAGAAAAACATAATGAACTACGATGTAATTGTTATCGGATCTGGTCCTGGTGGTTATGTAGCGGCTATACGCGCGTCTCAGCTGGGTTTAAAAACAGCCATCATTGAAAAAGAATCATTGGGTGGCATTTGCCTTAACTGGGGTTGTATACCTACCAAAGCTTTATTAAAAAGCGCCCAGGTGTTTGAATACATTAATCATGCTGCCGATTACGGCATCAGCGTAGATGTTAAAGGCGAGCCCGATTTTGCAGCCGTGGTTAAACGCAGCCGTGGTGTTGCCGAAGGCATGAGCAAAGGCGTGCAGTTTTTAATGAAGAAAAACAAAATCGACGTAATTATGGGCTTCGGTAAGCTTAAGGGCAAAGGTGCCGTTGAGGTTAAAGCCGCCGATGGTACCGTAGCCGAGCATACCGCTAAACATATCATATTAGCTACCGGAGGCCGCTCACGCGAGTTACCTAACCTGCCGCAGGATGGTAAAAAAATTATCGGTTACCGTCAGGCCATGGTATTGCCTAACCAGCCTAAATCAATGGTGGTTGTGGGTTCGGGTGCCATAGGTATCGAGTTTGCTTATTTCTACAATGCTATGGGTACCCAGGTAACTGTAGTAGAGTATTTAGATAACATTGTTCCGGTTGAAGACGAAGAAGTATCAAAACAGCTGGCCCGTACCCTGAAAAAGCAAGGCATCAACATCATGACCAACTCAACCGTGGAGTCGGTTGATACCAGTGGTGAGCTTTGCAAAGTAAGCGTTAAAACCGCTAAAGGTGTTGAAAACCTGGAGGCTGAGATTGTTCTTTCGGCTGTAGGTATTGCTACCAACCTGGAAGGTATTGGCCTGGAAGAAGCCGGTGTTAAGTTTGATAAAGGCAAAGTTTTGGTTGACGATTACTATCGCACCAACGTTGAAGGTGTTTATGCCATCGGCGATATTGTTAAAGGTCAGGCCCTGGCTCACGTTGCTTCTGCCGAAGGTATTATCTGTGTAGAAAAAATTGCCGGTCAACACGTTGAACCGTTGAATTATAACAACATTCCGGGCTGTACCTATTGCTCTCCGGAAATTGCTTCGGTTGGTTATACTGAAAAAGCAGCACGCGAAGCCGGTTACGAATTAAAAATTGGCCGCTTCCCATTCTCTGCGTCAGGTAAAGCAAGCGCTGCCGGTGCTAAAGATGGTTTTGTAAAAGTAATTTTTGATGCCAAATACGGTGAGTTCTTAGGTGCCCACATGATTGGCTATAACGTTACCGAAATGATTGCCGAGGTTGTTACCGCGCGCAAGCTGGAAACTACCGGTCACGAAATCGTTAAATCGGTACACCCTCACCCTACCATGAGCGAAGCCGTAATGGAAGCTGCTGCTGCTGCTTACGACGAGGTGATTCACTTGTAAGCCCCCCAGCCCCCTAAAGGGGGAGCTGAATAGCATAAACACATAAATTTTAATACGAAGGCCCTTTTTGTTAACACCATGAGGGCCTTTATATTTGCACTGCATGAATACCAACA
Organism: uncultured Mucilaginibacter sp.; assembly: GCA_964277815.1. Classification (GTDB taxonomy): domain Bacteria; phylum Bacteroidota; class Bacteroidia; order Sphingobacteriales; family Sphingobacteriaceae; genus Mucilaginibacter. Next base: position 2,335 of record CAXYKR010000047.1, read on the forward strand.
CTTCATCTTCTGCTCCCCCTTCAGGGGTTTGGGGGGCTTCAGGCGACCTGGGGGCTGAGCTTTTTGTAATCAATACCGGTTTGTTTAAACTGGATGGCGGCGCTATGTTTGGCGTAGTACCAAAAACCATCTGGAGCAAAACCAACCCGGCCGACGAGCAAAACTTATGTACACTGGCCATGCGCTGCCTTTTAGTGAAAGACGAAGGCCGCTTGATATTGATTGACACCGGCATCAGCAATAAGCAAAGCGAAAAGTTTTTTAGTTACTATTATTTGCATGGTGATGATACGCTGCAAAACTCACTAGCTTTGCATGGCTTTACCCCCGACGACATAACGGATGTATTTTTAACGCACCTGCACCTGGACCATGTAGGTGGCGCGGTGGTAAGAGATGGCGAGATACTGAAACCGGCTTTCGCCAATGCTACTTACTGGACTAACGAAAAGCACTGGCAGTGGGCTACCGAAAACCCTAACGACCGCGAGAAGGCGTCATTTTTAACCGAAAACCTTTTACCACTTAAAGAAAGCGGCCGCTTAAAATTTGTGGAGGTGCAAAATGGCATAAACTTCACTGCCAATATGCAGGTGTTTTTTGTATCGGGCCATACCGAAGCCATGATGCTGCCATTATTACATTGCAAAAATAAGCAAGTATTTTACGTGGCTGACCTGGTACCCACCGCCGGGCATTTACCCATACCCTACGTAGCGGCATACGACTCGTTCCCGCTGCAGGCCATGAACGAGAAACGCGCCTATTTGCAGCAGGCTTTGGATGAGGAATACATCCTGTTTTTTGAGCACGATGCCGTGAATGAGTGCTGTACTTTACAACAAACCGACAAAGGTATACGCGTAAAAGATGTATTTAAATTGACTGACATTTAGCTATATATCAATAAGTTGGTATGACTTATGATGTATAAAAGCCGAATATGCACGGGCTTTTATATATAATTTAATTGTAAATGTCAAATTAAATAACGATTTTCCGTAAGAAATTAATACCTTTGCACGTTCAATTCTAAAACAAGAATCGAGGTAACAATTAGATGAGACAACTCAAAATAACCCAGTCCATTACCAACCGTGAATCGCAGTCGCTCGACAAGTATTTACACGAGATTGGCAAGGTTGACCTGATAACTGCCGAAGAAGAAGTAATATTAGCCCAAAAGATACGCGAAGGCGACCAGGCTGCGCTTGAGCGCTTAACTAAAACCAACTTGCGTTTCGTGGTATCGGTAGCTAAACAATACCAAAATCAAGGCTTAACCCTTGGCGATTTAATTAACGAAGGTAACTTAGGTTTAATTAAGGCTGCCAAACGTTTTGACGAAACCAAAGGCTTCAAATTTATTTCGTACGCCGTTTGGTGGATTCGTCAGTCTATTTTACAGGCTATTGCTGAGCAATCGCGTATTGTGCGTTTACCTTTAAACCAGGTAGGCTCGTTAAGCAAAATCAGCAAGGCTTTTTCTAAACTGGAGCAAGAATACGAGCGCGAACCTTCGCCAGAAGAGTTAGCAGATATTCTGGAAACTACGGTTGACAAAATATCTGATACCTTAAGCAACTCTGGCCGTCACGTATCAATGGATGCGCCGTTTGTACAAGGTGAAGAGAATACGCTGTTAGACGTATTGGAAAACCACGAACCCAACACCGACTCTATATTAATTAACGAGTCGTTGTCTGAAGAAATTAAACGTTCGCTGTCTACATTAACAGAACGCGAACGCGAAATCATCGTTCTTTTCTTTGGTTTGGGTACCAATCACCCGTTATCTCTCGAAGAAATTGGTGAGAAATTTAACCTGACCCGCGAACGTGTACGTCAGATTAAAGATAAAGCCTTACAGCGCTTACGCCATACATCGCGAAGCAAAATATTAAAATCATATTTAGGTTAATCCTTGATGATACGAAGCCTCCGGTAAACAACCGGGGGCTTTTTTGCTTTTATAGGTATGCAACCGTCCGATTATGAAAACCTGAGTGCCGAACAAGCCATCGCCTACCAGCAGAAATTACGGGAACAAATCCAAATCAAACCACTGGATAAAACCATCCGCATTATTGCCGGGTCTGATATCTCCTTCAACAAATATTCAGAAATCGTATACGCCGGTATTGTGCTGTTTAAATACCCGGAAATGGAAATCATTGGCCATGCTTCCGCCATTAGCCGAACTTCATTTCCTTACATATCGGGCCTTCTGGCATTTCGCGAAGTACCGGCTTTGTTAGAGGCCTGGAGTAAACTGGAAACTAAACCCGACCTTTTAGTGCTCGACGGGCAAGGCATTGCACACCGCCGGCGCACGGGCATTGCATCGCACTTTGGTGTAATTACCAATACCTCCACCATCGGCAGCGCTAAAAGCCGCCTGTTTGGCAAATATGAAGAACCGGCTAACGAGGTGTTTGCGCAAAGCCCAATGTATGATAAGCAGGAAGTGATTGGCATGGCTTTGCGCAGCAAAAAGAACTGCAATCCTATTTACATATCGCCGGGCCACCAGATTACGTTAGAGCAAAGCGTAGATGTAATTAAAAACTGCCTGAAAGGCTACCGCATACCCGAGCCTACACGGCAGGCCCACTTGTTTGTAAATCAGATTCGTTTTGATGCCGCCGGTGCCTCCCCTGCCCAGCTTTCCTTTTTTTAATATTTCCTGTAACGATTTAGTGTTTAAACCAGTCTTATGAATAGATTTCAACCGGATGCACAACCTATGTTTTATATTAATGCTGTTTACACTCCTGCTTAGCGGCAGGGCAAGTGCAAAACCGGCTATTATGATAAAACATCGTGCAGGCTCAGCTCAGCCGGTTATCGAGCCTATTTTTGCCGACGATTTAAAAACCGTAACTATCCCCATCAAAAGGGCCGGTAACCTGATAATATTGGAAGCACAGGTTGACTCAGTTGCTGGTAATTTTGTACTAGACACTGGTGCGCCTTACCTGGTGCTCAACGCTACTTACTTCAGGGATATGCCGCACGTGGGCGACCAGGAAGCCACTGGTGTGAACGGCACGTCGGCAGGCTCCTTTCGCACCCAGGTTAATAACTTTTTGCTGGGCCTCGATTTAAAATACAAAAGGCTACCTGCCGACGTTTGCGATTTATCCGCCATTGAAAACACCAAAAAGATTAAAGTATTAGGCATTATCGGCACGCAGCTATTTTGCAAAATGGCCATCACCATTGACCTTTTTCACAATGTGCTTTATCTACACAAACTGAACAATAAAGGTGAGATACCTGCCGAACAACGGGCCTTCCAGGCTCCCGATATGCGTACCTCTTTCAAATACATGAACGATGTCATGTTTATCAAAGGCACCATTGCAGATAAAACGACCTGGTTTGTTTTTGATACCGGTGCCGAAAGTAATTTACTTTCTAAAGATTGCCCGAAGGCGGTGCTGAACGTAATGCAGCCCATTAACAAATCCGCCATTGTAGGTGTAGGCGGCACCGGCAAAGCTTTGGTGTATGCCAATTTCGACCAGATGGTAATAGGCAACTATCTGTTCAGAAATAACCGGATTTTAATATCCGACCTGAGTCATTTGGGGCGGGCTTACGGTTTTTCGGTAGATGCTGTCTTGGGATATGATTTTTTTACCAGGGGCATTTTCACCATAAACTTCGTAAAAAAAGAACTGGAAATGTACATTTACAATCATTAACCTCATGATACGGCGGCTTACTCCATACATCATAGTCATTCTGACGTTTTGCATTGTTCCGCAATTGCAATTTGGCAAGGCTATGCGTTATGCGTCGGCGGCCGTTGCCCAATCAGAACCCGGTTACCCGGATGATGTGCCTTACGGGGTAAATAAATTTTCAAAAATTACCGTGCGCGAACTGCCATCAGGTTTAACCCGTTTCTTTTTACCGGGCAACACCAACGTAAGGCGTGTACAACTATCTGGCAGCTTTAACGACTGGACTACCCAACAAGGCTTAATGACCCGTACCGACAGTGGCTGGGTGAGCGACATTAAACTGGAACCGGGTATTTTCGCTTATAAATATATTGTTAACGGACATTGGACACGCGATGTGGAGAACAACCTCAAAGAAGCCGACGGTTTTGGTGATTATAACTCTATTTATTTCCGTTATAATTATACGTTTAAATTGCCGGGCAATCAGTCGGCCCGCCGTGTGTCGGTAGCAGGCAGTTTTAATGGCTGGAACGCCAACGAACTGGTGATGACCCTTAGAAACGGCTATTGGGAAAAGCAGCTTTACCTGCACGAAGGAACGCACTTGTACCGCTTTATGATAGACGGTCACTGGACAACCGACCCTGCTAATGCAACACAATTAAAATACAAGAACGAGCCGGTATCAGTATTAAATCTTGGCGAAACTGCCACATTCAAACTCAACGGATATAATAACGCCCAAAACGTTTTTGTGGCCGGTAGCTTTAATGATTGGAACCCCACCAGTACCCGACTTAAAAAAACAGCTAATGGCTGGGCAGTGTCACTTATTCTACCTAAAGGCAACTACGAATACAAATTTATAGCCGATGGTCAATGGATGACAGACCCGGCCAACCCGCATTCATCGGTTACAGATGACAAGCATAATTCTTTTTTATCTGTTGCACCTAATCACACCTTTGTGCTTAAAGGCTACAATAACAGCCCCGAGGTACGCCTGGCAGGCGACTTTAACAACTGGAACCCGACAGGGTATACCATGGCCCACGAAGGCAACGAATGGCGCATCAGCATGCGTTTAAAACCGGGTAAATATCGTTATAAATTTGTGGCAGGCGGTAGATGGATATTAGACCCCGGCAACAAGCAACGCGAGCAAAACGAATACAGCACCGGCAATTCCGTGCTTTGGATTCCCAATTAAACAAAGCGTTGCAAACCCTGCAATAAAGCCATACTGGTTTGAGTTGTATATATTCAGCTTGTAACCATCACTCCATGTCTCAGTTTTACCAATTGCTATTGCAGTTTTACCGGCCATTCTGGTGGTATCATTTATTGTTTACTGCTATCACCTTGTTGCTGTTAATACCCTTTGGTGTAGTTGTTTTACCTCTTTGTTTAATTTTCAAGTTCTCAGGCTATGTCAGTGCCGTATTTTTTCGTCATCACCTCAACAAATATGTTTACGAATATTATCGTAATGCCGGGCAGGGTATAACTAAACTGTACATCATCGCTTTTACGGCCGACCTTTTAGCATTTCTGCTGATTACTTCCGCATGTCTTTACTTATTCCCTATAACTCATGCTTAAAATAGACAGCGTACAATTAGAATATAGCGGCCGCAAAATACTGCATGATGTTTATCTGGATTGCCGGCCCGGATGTGTTACTGGTTTACTGGGCCGTAATGGCAGCGGTAAGTCGAGCCTATTAAAAATTATTTTTGGTACGGTGAAACCTGATTATAAACACATTAATGCCAACGGTAAAATTATCGACACAGGCTATGTCAATAACACCGTTGCCTACCTGCCTCAGCAAAATTATTTGCCTAAGCAAATTCCCATCTGCCAGCTTGCACCCATGCTGGTTGACCGCCAGGCTTGGGATGAGTTTACAGCGCTTGACCTTTATCAGCAATTTAAAAATCAGAAACCCAGCCAGCTTTCGGGCGGCGAACTGCGCAAACTCGAAACGCTGATGATTTTGTACAGCAAAGCCAGTTATATTTTACTCGACGAACCGTTTACTCACATATCGCCAGTGCAAGCCGACGAAATCAAAGCCATCATCCGTAAACGGTCTGTTTACAAAGGTTTTATAGTTACCGACCACCAATATGAAAACATATTGCAAGTAAGCGACAAGGTATATTTGTTACAAAACGGCAGCACAAAACTGATAAAACATCCTGAAGAGTTGACTGATTACGGCTATCTTAGCCATAATCAATCCCGCAGATGACTATACCTATTTACCAGGCCGATGCCTTTACCAACCAATTATTTGGTGGAAACCCGGCAGCCGTTTGCCCTTTAACCGCGTGGCTGCCCGATGAAACCATGCAGAAAATCGCCATCGAAAATAACCTGGCAGAAACCGCATTTTTTATAAAAATACCTACCGGCTTCCATTTACGCTGGTTTACGCCCGAGTACGAAATTGATTTATGCGGACATGCTACATTGGCCACCGCGCATATTATATTTACAGAATTAGGTTACACCGAGGATGCCATTATTTTTGATACTCAAAAGGCAGGAATGTTAAAGGTGACTAAAAACGATAATCTTTACACGCTCGACTTCCCATCGCGCCCACCCTACCCGGCCGAAATGCCTGAAGGTTTACTGGAAGGCCTGAATCATAAAATGCCGGTGCACGTGTTACGCTCGCGCGATTATTTTTTAGTATATGATAACGAGCAGGACATTATTGATATGCAGCCTAATCATTTTTTATTGAGCAAGATAGACGCTGTTGATATTATCATCACCGCTCCAGGTAAAGATGTTGATTTTGTATCCCGCTTTTTTGCTCCGGCGGCAGGTGTGCCCGAAGACCCGGTTACCGGCTCAGCCCATTGTAACCTTATCCCCTACTGGGCCGAAAAGTTAGGCAAAACCCAACTGCATGCCTACCAGCTTTCTTCCCGTAAAGGTGAGTTGTGGTGCGAACACAAAGGCGACCGCGTGTTAATGAGCGGCGAAGCAGTGACTTATTTGAAGGGAGAGATTTATATCTAAAAGCCGCATCAAACGGATAAGCAATTCAGAGAGCAACATTTTTACACCAGCTAACAAGAAAACAAACGAATAACTATCATTCTAAATAAGTCATAAATCAACTTTTTCAATCCAGCACTATCTAATCTATACCAAAAATCTTAGTTTTTTCGTTACTTTGATGATTAAACTATTAGTTCGGATACGGTTGCGCATCGATGCAGTTAACAAAGTTAGAGGTTAAAGGCTTTAAGAGCTTTGGCGATAAAATTACGATTAACTTTAACGAGGGAGTTACGGCCATTGTGGGCCCTAACGGCTGCGGCAAATCTAACGTAGTCGACTCTATCCGCTGGGTATTGGGCGAGCAGAGCACCCGGGCATTGCGGTCGGAAAAGATGGAGAACATCATCTTTAATGGTACCAGAAGCCGTAAGCCTGCTAACCTGGCCGAGGTATCACTCACGTTTGATAATACCAAAAATGTGCTGCCCACCGAGTTTTCGCAGGTAACGCTAACCCGCAAACTCTACCGTACCGGCGAAAGCGAGTACCGCCTCAATGATGTGCAGTGCCGCCTTAAAGACATCACCGACCTCTTTTTAGATACTGGCATAGGGTCAGACTCCTATTCAATCATCGAGCTCAAGATGATTGAT
>CAXYKR010000048.1:0-8486 GCA_964277815.1 uncultured Mucilaginibacter sp.
GACATAATTTACCCAAAACCATCATTAGCCTACCTAATATACACCTCCGGTTCTACCGGTAAACCCAAGGGCGTTGCTGTAGCACATCAAGCGGCTATTAATCTGCAACTATGGCTACAACGCAATACCAGGGTGGGTGTGGGCACCAAAACACTGCAATATACGCCGCTTACGTTTGATGTTTCATTTCAGGAAATCTTCTCGACTTTGACTACCGGCGGCGTGCTGATGCTGGTAGATGATGACATCCGGCTCGATCCGCGTCAGCTACTGGTCTTTCTTCAACAAGAAGGCATCAATCGACTTTTTTTACCGTTTGTTGCCCTGCAATATTTAACAGATACTGCTGATAAAATTAATTTGTTTCCGGAAAGCCTGCAAATTGTAGTAACCGCAGGCGAGCAACTTAAAGTTACCCCTCAGCTCAGGCGGTTTTTTAAGGCACTGCCCAATTGCATCTTGCGCAACCAATACGGACCTACCGAGGCGCATATTATAGTAACCGATTTAACTTTAACCGGCAATCCAGATGATTGGGACGATTTACCCACCATCGGTAAACCCATTGATAACGTAACTATTGCTGTCTTAGACGAACATCAAAACTTTTTACCTGACGGGCAATCGGGCGAACTCTACATAGGCGGCGTTTGCCTGGCCGAAGGTTACTGGAAACACGACGCACTGACGCAGGAAAAATTCTTAACGCTGAATCATCCTCAACAGGGCCTCATACGCATGTATCGCACCGGCGATTTGGGCGTTTATCTGCCGGATGGAAATATTCAGTTTTTAGGACGTATTGACCATCAAGTCAAAATTCGTGGTAACCGGGTAGAGCTGGGCGAGGTTGAGTCGTTATTGAATGGCTTGCCTGATATTAAAAAGGCTGTTGTAGTTGTTAAAAATAACGCAGCAAATCTGCCATTTTTAGCTGCATATGTGGTTCACGACCAGGCAGCGTTAAATGTTAGCGCATTACGCAAAGCCTTGGCACAACGCCTGCCCGAATACATGATACCTGCAACCTTTACCAGTGTTGCCGAAATGCCTTACAATGCCGCCGGCAAAGTAGACCGTAATGCGCTGCCTGACCCGGTAAAGGCGCGACCCGACTTGAGTAATAGTTACCAGGAATCCGAAACGGCGACAGAGAAAAATCTGGCCAAGGTTTGGTGTGACTTATTGCAGTTAGACAAAGTTGGTGTTAACGATAACTTTTTTGATTTAGGAGGAAACTCCTTATTGGCACTCAAACTGGTGGTAGAATTGCAGGAGCAATACAACTACCAGTTGCCGGTAACCAAAATTTATCAGTTACTAACCATCAAAAAAATAGCGGCTTCTTTAGATGGCGTCGATACGAAGCAAAGCCCTACTATTAAAAAAGCCGGACGGCAAGCCGGCGGTGATATCGCCGTTATTGGCATAGCGGGCAGATTTCCTGGCGCTGATGATACCGAACAGCTTTGGGAGTTGCTTAAAGAAGGCCGGGAGGGTGTCAGCTTTTTTGAGAAAGGTGAACTTAGTGAATACATTCCCCGGCAAAAACGAGAAAATTCTGATTATGTGAGTGCACGCGGTATCATTAACCATGCCGACCAGTTTGATGCTGAGTTTTTTAATATAAACCCTAAGCTGGCCGAGCTTATGGACCCGCAGCAGCGGGTGTTTTTAGAAATCGCCTGGGAAGTATTGGAAAGCACTGGGCACCTGCCGGGTATATATCAGGGTAAAACTGGGGTATTTTCCGGCACGGGTAACAACAGCTACTACCGCCGCAATGTATTATCCAACCCTGATTTGGTGAGCAACGTGGGCAGCTTCCAGGTAATGGCCACTAACGAGAAAGACTATATCAGTACCCGCACGGCTTATGAGCTAAATTTGAACGGACCGGTGGTAACCATACTTGCGGCCTGTTCTACCTCGCTGGTGGCCGTGGCGCAAGCTGTTGAAAGTCTTCGCGCCGGAAAGTGCGACGTGGCCATAGCCGGCGGTGTAGCCATAACATCACCCATTAAAAGCGGTTATTTGTACAAAGACGGCGCTATGCTGAGTCATGACGGGCACTGCCGTACGTTTGATGCTCATGCGGGTGGCACTACCTTTAGCGACGGCGCAGGGGTGGTTTTATTAAAGCCAAGGGAGGCTGCCGAACGCGACGGCGATTACATTTATGGCGTCATAAAAGGTGTTGGTTTAAACAACGATGGTGGCAGCAAGGGTAATTTTGCCGCACCAAGTGCTGAAGGACAGGCGGGGGCCATTGCTGTGGCTATTGCAGACGCGGGCATCAGTGCACGCGACATCAATTATATAGAAGCACATGGTACTGCTACCTACATCGGCGACCCCATCGAGATTGAAGGTCTTAAAATGGCTTTCGGCCAAACCGAGACGACAGGCTATTGCGGCTTAGGCTCAATTAAAAGCAATGTTGGGCATTTAACGGCTGCGGCAGGTGTGGCTGGTTTAATCAAGGTGATGCTGGCGCTCAAGTATCAGCAATTACCGCCAACCATCAATTTTAAAAGCCTGAATCCAAATATCCAGTTGAATGGCTCACCATTTTATGTCAATGATCGGTTAAGTGACTGGCATGCCAAAGGAAAACGCACGGCTGGAATTAGTTCTTTCGGCGTAGGTGGCACCAACGCGCACGTAATTGTACAGGAAGCAAGTCAACCTACAGCCCCGTCGGCAAGTAAAAGACCCTTGCAACTCATCACATGGTCGGCAAAAAATGAAGTCAGTTTAAGCGCTTATGCCGAGCGTTTGAGCATTTGGGCAGATAAAAATTCAAGTGAATCACTTGCCAATGTCGCTTATACACTGCAAAATAAACGGAAGCATTTTAATCACAGGAGCTTTGCGGTTGCGGGCGATACAGAAGCGTTAAGCAGCCAGTTACTTGTTCAATACAATCGTAATAAACAAATCATCGAGCTTAAGAACAAGAAGGTAGCATTTATATTTCCCGGACAGGATGCTAAATACTTGCACATGTGCCGCGAACTATACGATAACGAGTCTGTATTTAAAACCGCGGTTGATGAATGCGCAAGTCTGTTTTCACAAGAAATTGGCCAGGATATACTCGAAGTTATTTATCCGGTCGGCGAAGACAATAAGCTCAGCCAAACGCAGTATACCCAACCGGCACTATTCACTATGAGTTATGCCATAGCTCAATTATGGTTGAGTTGGGGCATCCTGCCAACTGTTGTTACGGGTCATAGCATTGGCGAGTTGGCGGCGGCTTATTTTGCGGGTGTACTCAACTTGCCTGATGCGGTGAAGCTTGTAGCCGCCCGAGGTAAACTAATTGCGCAGATGCCACCGGGTGTCATGCTCGCCGTTCGTGCACATGTGAACCAGCTTAAACCTTTATTGATTGAAGGCGTAAGCCTGGCTGCGGTTAATGGGCCAAAAAACTGCGTGTTGTCTGGTAACGCTGGGGATATAGAATCTTTTGCTGCTCAACTGGAAGCTTTAGGCATCCCGTCGGTGCTGATGCAGGCCCAACATGCTTTCCATTCGCCGGCCTTATCTGAGGCGGCTGTTCATTTTAGGGAGGTTGTAAAGCAAGTCACTTTAAACGAGCCGGTGTTGCCTTTAATATCAACAGCTACGGGTAAACGCCTGACTGCAAAGGAGGCAAAGGACCCGGAGTATTGGTCGACCCAGATTGTGCAGCCTGTTTTATTTGCCGATGCCATCGATACTTTAATGGCCGAAGGTATACAGGTAATGTTAGACTCCGGGCCTAATCAGGTAGCCTCGTCATTAATAACGCAGCAAGTGGGCAAAGCTGACGTTTTGGTGTTGTCATCATCGTTGCAGCCTCAAAGGCAGGCTTCGGCTTATTTGCCCTTACTAACGTCATTAGGCCAACTTTGGCAACACGGCATTGAGCCAGATTGGAACGCCTTTTACCAACACGAACAACGGCGCAAAATTATCTTACCTACGTATGCATTTAATCGCAACTACTGCTGGGTAAATCCACCAAAAGGTGTTGAGACAAATCAAAAAGTCAATCATCCAGTTGTACAAGGCGAACAAAAAGATGCGGTAGTTAATGTGGTTGCTCCGGTACCACAGAATGCTTTTGCAATAGAAGAAGCTGTTGCTGCAGATGTTAAACAACTCCTGCAAAACGGTGCAGGTGTAAGCATTAACGATAATCAGGCTGACACCAACTTTATTGATTTAGGTATCGACTCGTTGATGATGACCCAAATCAGGCTTACATTTCAAAAACATTTTGGAATCAATATTACGTTCAGGCAATTTAATGCGGAACTGTATACCTTAAATTTATTGACGACTTACTTGGTGAAAAATCTTCCTGCCGAGCGTTTACAACAATACAGGCCGCAGGTGAACGAGAGTATATCGCCGGTTATGCAGGGCGATGATGCATTATCGCAAATTAGTCGCCAGTTGCAAGCACTCACCGAGCAGGTGGCTGCATTACAGCAAGGCAAATCAGTTGCCATTCCATCGTTGGCACCATCTTTTAAACAGGAAAATCTCGCCTCTAAAATTTCCTTGAGTGCCGAAGAGCAAGCCGAAATTAAAAAGCCATTTGGTGCTACGGCACGCATCGAGCGTACTAAAACAGATTTAAACCAGGTTCAGGAAGCTTTTTTACAAAGCTTTACTGAGGCTTACAACAAAAAAACTGCCGGCAGCAAAGCATACACCCAACGGCATCGCAAGCACATGGCCGACCCGCGGGTGGTGTCGGGCTTTAAGCCGCAAACCAAAGAGCTGACTTATTCTATCGTCGTCGAAAAATCAAAAGGCAGCCGCCTGTGGGATATTGACGGTAACGAGTATATTGATGCATTAAATGGTTTCGGCTCTAATATGCTGGGCTACCAGCCCGATGTGCTTAAAAATTCTATTACCGAACAGATAGACTTGGGCTATGAGATTGGTCCGCAGCATAAACTGACCGGCGAGGTAAGCGAATTGCTTTGCGAATTTACCGGTTTCGACCGTTCGGCTTTGTGCAACACAGGGTCGGAAGCTGTGCTGGGTGCCATGCGTATTGCGCGTACTGTCACTAACCGGTCTACCATTGTGGCTTTTACCGGCTCTTACCATGGCATTGTTGATGAGGTAATTGTTCGCGGTGCGAAAAATCTGCGGTCTTATCCGGCAGCGCCAGGTATAATGCCCGAAGCCGTGCAAAACATGCTGATACTGGATTACGGTACCGACGAAAGCCTGGAAATCATCCGCTCGCGAGGGCACGAAATAGCAGCAGTACTGGTAGAGCCGGTGCAAAGCCGGCGACCAGAATTTCAGCCGGTTGAGTTTTTAAAGCAATTACGTGATATTACCAGCAAAACCGGCACCGTTTTGGTTTTTGATGAGGTGATTACCGGTTTCCGGATGCATCCAGGCGGTGCGCAGGCATTGTTTGGTATTAAAGCTGATTTGGCTACTTACGGAAAGGTGATAGGCGGTGGGCTTTCTATAGGCGCTATTGCCGGTCATGCTCATTTGATGGATGCGTTGGATGGCGGTTACTGGCAATACGGCGATGACTCAATGCCCGAAGCCGGTGTTACTTATTTTGCCGGTACTTTTGTTAGACACCCGTTGGCACTGGCAGCCGCTAAAGCCTCGTTGCTTTATTTCAAAGCAAAAGGCCCGTCGTTGCAACAAGGTTTAACAGATGATACAACATACCTGGCCAACGCCTTAAATGGCGTATGTAAACAATACAGGCTGCCGTTGATGGTGGCGCATTTTGGATCGCTATGGAAAATTAAGTTTACGGAGGACCTGCCGTACGGCGAATTGCTGTTTCACCTGATGCGCTTTAACGGGATACATATTCATGATGGCTTTCCGTGCTTTTTAACTGAAGCGCATAGTCGTGAAGATATTGAAAGAATTATAGCTGTTTTTAAACAATGTATTCAAGCATTAATAAAGGCTGAAATATTTAAAACATTAGTAAACAATAATTTATTGCAGTCTGTCGAGTATCCACCGTTAGAGGGCGCTATATTGGGGCGGGACCCTCAGGGAAACCCAGGATGGTATGTGGCAGACCAGGAACAGCCGGGCAAATATCTTCAGGTTATTATATAGTTGATTGATGGAGTTTCAAACCGTAAATTATAATCCTTTTTCGGCTCATCAACTTCAGAAAGTGGTGCCGGCGACAGAGCAGCAGCTAGAGATTTGGTCGTCGATACTGTTTGGCGGCAGCGATGCCAGTTTAGCATTCAACGAGTCGGTTACCGTGCACCTTGAAGGGCCGCTTAATGCGGATGCCTTGCAGCAAGCATTTGCACAGGTAATACAACGCCATGAGTCGCTGCGCTTGGTTTTCTCACCTGATGGGAAGATGCTTTGCATTTTTGAAAACATTGCTAGCGACTTTCCGCACAAAGATATCAGCCATCTTGACCCAAAACAACAGGATGATTTTATTGCAGAATACACGCGGAAAGACGTTGGCTCTGCGTTTGATTTAATTAATGGCCCGTTGTTCAGGATTGTGTTGTTCAAGCGGTCGGCTAATCAGCATGAAGTCTTGTTTACCATCCACCATATTGTTTGCGACGGATGGTCTTTGGGTTTGATAGGTAGAGAGTTAAGTTTGTTATATCAAGCGATAGTCAACGGAAAATTGCTTGTAATGCCTGATCCCACCACCTTAAGCGACTACGCTATTGAACAGTTATCAGCAAACAATAACCGTGAGCATGCCGACGCTGAAAAATTTTGGACAGAGTTATACGGAGGAAATGTGCCGGTGCTGGAACTTCCACTTGATTATCCCCGTCCGCCAATCCGTACGTTTGGCAGCCGTCGCGATGATTTTGTTGTTGATACTGAAGTAATGCAAGGCTTACAATTGCTGAGTAAAACCTTTAAGTGCAGTTTCATCACGGTGTTTGTCGCTGCTTTCGAAAGCTTTTTGTTCCGTTTAACAGGACAAACGGACATCACTTTGGGCTTGCCCGCCGCTGGTCAGCCTGCTGTTGGTCAGCCCAATTTGGTGGGGCATTGTGTAAACTTACTACCGCTTAAAGCAACGATTCGTGAAGAATTGGGTTTTGCTGATTATTTGAGGCAGCGTAATTCAGAAATTCTGGATGCGTTTGACCATCAGCAAATTACTTTAGGTAGCCTCATCAAAAAGTTGAACCTTAAACGCAACCCATCCAGGGTGCCATTAGTTCCCGTAGCCATAAACGTCGACCTGGGTTTTGACGAAGGTGTTGATTTTGGAAGCTTAAAACATCAAATCAGCACCAATGCACGTGTGGCCGAAAACTTCGAAATATTTGTAAATCTTGCTGATGCACCGGGAGGTATGCAGTTGGAATGGTCATACAACACCCAGTTATTTAAACCGGAAACCATCCAACAAATGATGGCAGGTTTTGAAGCACTGATAAAACAGGTTTCGACCGAGCGGCAAGTCCAATTAAAAAACATCGATATCTATAAGCATGGCGTTAGAGGAGCGGCGCAGGCAATATGTCATTCAGTTACGCCTTATCCAACTCAACCGTTACACGAGTTGATTGACCAGGTGGCTGATGATTTTAAGGATAAAGTTGCGGTTACGGATAGCAACACATCAATTACCTATCAAACACTCATTGAGCGGGCAAACCGGTTAGCGCAGATGCTCGGCTCTAAGGGCATTAATCCCGGCGACAGGGTAGCCATTTTGCTTGACCGATCTGTTAATACGGTTGTAGCATTGTTGGCTGTACTGAACGCTGGTGCCGCCTATGTCCCGTTGGATGTTGTGTTGCCGGCCGAACGGCTAAATTACATGATAGAAGATTCGGGCGCGCGGCTGCTATTGACGCAATCGGGGTTGGCAGGCGAGATAACCGTTGAGGTACCACGCCTCGACGTAAGAGCGATTGATTGGGCCGGACCAGCATCAGCGCCATCTGTACAAGTTAGCAACCAAAGTTTAGCCTATGTTATTTACACGTCGGGATCTACCGGTAAACCTAAAGGGGTAGAGGTTGAGCACCGCAGCTTGGTTAACTTTTTGTACAGCATGCAACAGGAACCGGGCATAAGTGCAAACGATAGACTATTAGCTGTTACTACCATTTCGTTTGATATTGCAGCGTTGGAAATATTTTTGCCGCTTTTAACAGGAGCTCAGGTTGTTTTAGCCGATGCCGTTACGGCAAAAGATGGTCGCGCTTTGTCCGGGCTCGTTAAACAGCATCAAATTACCATGATGCAGGCTACTCCGGCCACATGGAAAATGATGCTGATGGCCGGCTGGGCTCAGTCGCAACCATTCAAAGCCATGTGCGGCGGTGAGGCGCTCGGTAAGCCGCTGGCGATGGAATTACTTGAGCAATGCACCGAACTTTGGAATATGTATGGCCCAACCGAAACCACGGTATGGTCGGCTGTAAAACAAATCCAAAGACATGATACGACCATCACCATCGGCAAACCTATCCACAACA
>CAXYKR010000049.1:0-5257 GCA_964277815.1 uncultured Mucilaginibacter sp.
TTTTTTAATATGGCATCCGTCCCGCTTGCCTTAGCCACTACGTTAACCGAGGGGTACAGGTAGGTTTCCATCATCAGGTCGGCTTTCAAATTTAAGTTCTGTTTTAGGGCGTTTTCCAGTGTCGAGCGTACCAAAATAACCGGTAATGCCGTCCTTGCTGCACCGGTATTTGTTCTGGCCGCGGTAGTGGGTAAGCCTACATTCTGATACGAGCCGTCCTCGTAATTGTGACCAATAAAAGCGATACCTTTCTCCGTAACATCATTTGCAACAAAGATGATGGCTGATACGCCCTTGCGCCTCAGCGCCATCGCTTGCTGTCGCACGGCCGAAGCGGTATACCGGTATTCCCATAAACTCATGCCGTTGGCCGGTAAGGGTTTGGGAGCTTCTATCTTTAATGCAACTACTTTGCCTTGCAGGTTCATAGCCGTGTCGGCCATGGAGCTTAGCCAGGTTACAGCACCGTCTATGCGCGCATCCACGGGTTGGGTTACCCAAAAGTCTTTACCCAACACCAAACGCTGGCTACCTATCTGCATGATGCTGCGGTCGGCAGTTCGGGTGCGGCGCATGTTAAAAAACTGAAAGTAAGTGCCATCGTCACCGGCCGGTTTTAATCCGGCTTCCTGTGCTTTTTGCGCTACCCAGGCTGCTGCCCTCATTTCGTCTTCGGTGCCTGCCCGCCGGCCCCGGAAAGCATCGCCGGCCAGTTCAAAAATATCCCGCTTTAAGTCAGCTTCTTTAATGGCGCTTAACGCCGGTGGCAAACCGGCAGTTTTTACCTGGCTAAAACCTTGCAACGCCATGCCCGATAGCAGGGCAACCATGTATAATTTTTGTAAACTCATCGCAAACAATTTGTATCAGCCTAATATATGTTTTTAACGGCGGATGCGTTTATAACATCTGTATTACGTTGCAGTGCTATGCTCAAAAGGCAGGACTGTTATTTGACTAAATTTAATTTACCTTTGCGGCCTTGCAGCCGTTAGGGTTGTTTGTTTTTGGGTATGAAAATTTTGGTTACCGGCACTGCTGGTTTTATTGGGTTTTATGTTGCACAAAGGCTGGCCAGCTTAGGTTATGACATTGTGGGTGTTGACAATATGAACACCTACTATGACACCAGCCTGAAGTATGGCCGTTTAGAAGCCTCGGGCATTGACACTACCACCCTCAAGGACAACCAACCGGTATACAGCAAAATTTATCCGAATTACTGTTTCATCAAACTCGATATATCCGACCGGGCTTTGATGGAATATATTTTTAACACCTATCGTTTCGATGTGGTTTGCCATTTGGCGGCCCAGGCAGGTGTAAGATATTCCATTACAAATCCATACGATTACGCGCTGAGCAACCTGTCGGGCTTTTTGAATATCCTGGAAGGTTGCCGCAACATTCAGGTAAAGCACCTGGTGTATGCCAGCAGTTCGAGCGTTTACGGTTTAAACAGCAACAACCCGTTTTCGGTGCATGATGGTGCTGCCCACCCGGTAAGCTTGTATGCGGCCAGCAAAAAAAGCAATGAAATGATGGCGCATAGTTATAGTCACCTGTACCAGATACCTACGACAGGCTTGCGCTTTTTTACAGTATATGGCCCCTGGGGACGCCCGGATATGGCTTACTTTAAATTTGCAGACGCCATCATCAAAGAAAAACCTATCGACGTTTTTAACAACGGCGATATGCAGCGCGACTTTACTTACGTGGATGACATTGTGGAAGGTATCATCAGGGTGCTGGATAAACCTGCCCAGGCCGACCCTGAATGGGATAGTAAAAACCCCGACCCGGCAACCTCAAGTGCTCCCTACCGTCTGTATAATATAGGTAACTCAATCCCGGTTAAACTGATGGATTTTATTGGCGCGCTTGAAAATGCCATAGGTAAAAAAGCCATCCTCAATATGCTTCCGATGCAGGCCGGAGATGTGTTGTTGACGGATGCCGACATGAGCGACCTGGAGCAACAGTTTCAATATCATCCGCAAACAGATATTCAAAGCGGCATTAACCGCTTTGTAATGTGGTTTAAAGAGTTTTACCAAATTTAGGCTTCAAGTTAAGCACATCTCTTATTTGTTAACTTATTTTACCATAGGTTACAACCTGCGCGTTTAAAGATTTGCGTAACAATAACAACAGAGGGTTGTAGTATACTAAACATTTAGATACTAAAAACACCTCTTATGAAAAGCACCATCATTTTCATCCACGGCATGTTTCAGAACGCAAAAAGCTGGGACGCCTGGGTAAAATTTTTCAGCGATAAAGGTTATAACTGTATAGCCGAATCATGGCCACTGCACGAAGGTGAACCGTCACAACTGCGTGCCAATCCGCCGGCAGGTTTAGGCGAGTTAAAGCTATCTACGGTGATTGATAAATTCAGAAATTTAGTCGCCAGCCAGACTGAAAAACCAATCATCATCGGTCACTCAGTAGGCGGTTTAATTACCCAGGTACTGGTGAATGAGGGTTTAGCTAAACTGGGCGTTCCCATCAGTTCGGTAGCGCCAAATGGCATGATTTCGTTTGATTTGGATTTTGCCAAAAATAGCGCATTAATTATGAACCCGTTAAAAGGCGACGATATATTTGAAATGGACTTGGAAAGTTTCCAGGGCGCATTTGCTAATACCATGAGCCTGGAAGCCGTGAAAGAGCCGTACGAAAGAACAGCTACCCACGACAGCCGTAACGTATTGCGCAATTGCCTAGGCGATGATGGCAAAGTGGACCTTGATTTGCCACATGTACCATTGTTATTTGTTGCGGGCGAGGAAGATAAGATTATTCCTTATGAGCTTTGTGAGAAAAATGCGAAAGCTTATACCGACGAAATCAGTTCGGTAGACTACCGTCAGTTTAGCGGCAAAAGCCATTTTATTTGCGGAGAACCGGGTTATGAAGAAGTAATGGCCGCCATTTACGAGTGGATACAACAAAGAGAAGACATGCCGGCTTACAATACATCGTCGACATTGAGCAATTAAGCGCCGCTATTTATTTACCGACATCAACAATGAAGCCCCGTGGGTTGCCGTTAAAGGTAATCACGGGGCTTTGCTGTGTTATAGCACCTTTACAATTTATTTGAATTAAATATCGGCGAAAGTTTTTACCTTTAGGTTACTAAACATACTAATAAACTTATAATTCCACGCATGAAGAAAAAGAGTTTCAGATGGTCGGACGAAGCGGAACCACATAAGCAACGCACTAAAACTATTATTAAAGAACATCCTGAATTGCGCCAGCTTATAGGCCGTAACCCTTACACTTTTCTGGTAATTACCCTATGTGTAGGAATACAGTTAGCGGCGGCTTACCTGTTGCGCGACGCTGCCTGGTACTGGATTGTGCTGGCTGCCTACGGCGTTGGTGCTTTTGCCTGCCATACCCTTTTTGTTTGCATCCACGAGTGTGCCCACAACCTGATTTTTAAAAACAAGACAGCCAACACCTGGGCCGGCATTTTTGCCAACTTGCCAACGCTGTTACCAAGCGCGGTTTCTTTTCAAAAATATCACTTAAAGCACCATTCTTACCAAGGTGTAGAGGCGCTGGATGCCGATATGCCTTTTAGATGGGAAGCCCGTTTAATTAATAACTACACTTTTGGTAAAGCGGTTTGGTTATTATTCTACCCGATATTTCAGGCTCTACGCCCTTTCCGTTTAAAAGAAATTAATTTGTTAGACGGCTGGACTGCGGTGAACTGGATTGTACAACTTGCTTTTACTGCGGCCGTATGGATTTTCTTAGGTCCTAAAGCAGTAATTTACTTAGCAATAAGCTTCTTCTTTTCGGTAGGTTTACACCCGCTGGGTGCGCGCTGGGTACAAGAGCACTTTTTAACCCACGGCGAGCAGGAAACCAAAAGCTATTACGGTCGTTTAAATTTTCCTAACCTTAATGTAGGTTACCATAACGAGCACCATGATTTCCCTTCTATCCCGTGGAATAACCTGCCTAAGGTGAAAGCCATTGCGGGTACACATTATGATAGCCTAGGTTATCATACCTCGTATACCCGGTTGTTATTCGAGTTTTTATTCAACCGCGAGTTGTCGGTATTTTCACGCACGGCACGTTCTAACCGCGGTGGTAAAATCTCAGCTCCTAAATCAAAAGATATGCAGGAAGTGACTGCTGCTTAAAGCAAACGTCACTAATTATAAAATAAAAACGCCCGTGCGATAATCGTACGGGCGTTTTGTTTTGATACATCATTCGACCACTTAGCAATCACCACCGGGCTCGCAGCTTGGGCCGTCGGTCACATTTAGTTCGACAGGCTGCTCCTGCCATTCGGCATAAGCCGTTTGCAAGGTATTCAAAAACACTTCGGTTGCTTGTGCGCCTGATACCGCGTAGCGATTATCCATCACAAAAAACGGAACGCCTCTGACGTTCAAGGTTTGAGCTTCGTAAACGTCGCGGTAAACATCGTCCGTATAAGCATTGGTAGAGAGCTTTTGCTTTACCTCAGCTTCATCCAGTCCGACCGACACACCGATTTCCGTCAATACCTCGGCATCGTCAATATTCTTTCCTTCGGTAAAATAAGCTTTAAATAATTGCTCTTCTAAAGCATTACCTTTATTATATTTTTTGGCCAGATGACTTAAACGATGCGCGTTGAAACTGTTAGCTACAACCGCCTGGTCAAAGTTAAAGGCTAAGCCCACCTGTTCAGCCATTTCAGTTACCTGACCGGTCACCTGTTTGGCGTAATCCAACTGCCAGCCTTTACTATCTGCCAGCGACTGGTAAACGCTGATATCCGGATTAGTTTTTAGCGTGGGATTGAGCAGAAAGCTTTTCCATTCAATTTCAACTTCGCTACTATGCGCAAAGTTGGCTAAAGCTTCCTCAAACCTGCGTTTGCCTATATAACAAAACGGACATTGCACGTCCGACCATATTTGTACTTTCATGAGATTTAGTTTCTTGAAACACAAAGATAGCAGGTAAAAGCACCAGCCGAACTGCTGCCCATAAAGGTATTACGGCTTGATGACAGAAGCGAGGTTTACTGCTTCGGGACGGGATAGTGATAAATGGGTTGGTTTTTACCCTCGCTTACAGTATAAAAGCTTTTACCGTTTGCGGAAAAGCCAATGGCTTCGCCTAAACGCTCCTGCTCGTAAGCGGGTTGATTAGGCTTACGCTGCAGGGTTTGCCAAATGGGCTCGTTGCCATCGCGTTTCCAGTAGTAAACGCGGCTCTAACTTTTTAG
>CAXYKR010000050.1:0-10390 GCA_964277815.1 uncultured Mucilaginibacter sp.
GTTAGCTTTATCTTTTTCGGGCGCCTGTACTACGATAGTGCGGTTTTGGTCGCTGATGAACTTACCGGCCATGGCGTTAATATCGCTCAGTTTAATTTTGTCTATGTTGTCTTTGTAAAAAGCATATTCAAAATCAATTCCGGGCATGGCTTCGCCCTTTAAAAAGTTACGTTGGTACTCCTGTACAAAACGTGCAGAAGGGGTTTTATCCTTTTCTTTATACGCATTTTCCATACCGGTTAGCGCATCTTTTTTGGCCCGCTCAAACTCAGTTGCTGTAAATCCGTACTTGCGGGCACGTTCTACTTCATCAAGCGCAGCAGTTAACGCCGTTTTTAATTCTCCCGTGTTTTTAGCTACAGCAATGGTGGTAAAGGCGTCCTGATTACCTAAAAAACCGCTGTAGCTCGCCTGCGCAAATAAATACGGCGGATTAGGCTTTTGCAACAGCTCGGCCATACGCGCGTTTATCATCTGGTTAAACAGGTTTACGCGGATATCTTGCAGGTACTGGCTTTTGGTTTTAGATACGCTTGACGGGTGCTTTACATAAATCTGTACCACATTGTACGGGTACTCTTTATCGGTTACAATTTTTACCGCCGTTCCCGCTGTAGACGGTACCCGGTAAACAGTACGCGTTTTTTCTTTAAGCGGATTTTTAAGCTCCGAAAAGTTTTGCTTAATCAGTTCTTCTACCTGCTTAGGGTCAAAATCACCAACAGCTACTACGGCCTGTAAATCCGGGCGATACCAATCATGGTAAAAAGCTTTGATGGTTTCGGGCTTAAAGTTCTTTAGTATCTCTTCTTTACCTATGGGCAAACGCTCGGCATAACGAGAGTTATTCAACAACACCGGAAATATCTGGCGCTGCATACGCTCACCGGCATTTTTGCCGCGCAAACGCTCCTCTTCGAGCACTACTCCGCGCTCCGAGTCAATCTCCTTATTATCAAAACTCACCATACCTGCCCAGTTAGCCAAAATGGTAAAGCCCTTTTTAAAAACATTGATGCTGTCGGTAGGCAACGGCAATTGATAAACCGTTTCGTCAAACGAGGTATAGGCATTCAGGTCGGCCCCGAATTTTACGCCCGCTTTTTGCAAAAAGTTAACCAGCTCATTTTTGGGGAAGTCGCGCGTGCCGTTAAAGGCCATGTGCTCGGTAAAATGCGCCAGTCCGCGTTGTTCGTCAGTTTCCAAAATGGAACCGGCTTTGTTAACCAGGTACAGCTCAGCACGATTTTTAGGCTGGGTATTTTTACGGATGTAATAAGTAAGTCCGTTAGGCAAATGACCGATAATGACGTTTGGGTCAACCGGTAATAAATCGCCCTGTGCCCGGTTGGCTACCACCGGCCTTTTTAACTTGGATGAGGTTACCGGTTTTTTGGATTGGGCAAAAGCTCCGCCTGTAGCTATCAGCAGAGCCAAAGCAGCTACCTTGCTGCCATTGTTTAAATTCATACTAGGATGGTTGTTTGGGTTTAGGACACTAAGATATCTGGTTTGTTACAATAATATCCTATTCTTTTTGCACGGGCCGATGTTTTTATCAGAATGATATGGAATTAGAGGATAATGCGGAATATTAATAGGTAGCAGTCTGATGCGGCTTACTTAAATAAGGTAATATCTGCAAGTACTTAGGCACGTTACCACCGGTCAACAGTTGGCACACACACAGGTAAAGCTTTAGTGTAAATCAACAGCTGCACTGCTATAATAATCACCCCAATTTCCGTATGTTTAATGGCTCGTGAACCTAAATATGACCGCACAACAATACTTATCCGTTTGGACGCGCAATGGCGACCAGGTTTCTCCCATCAGCAGCCAAAAACTTGCTGACTTTAATCTTCGCTCATCCACCAAGATTTATTTAGAAGCCGGCCTACCTAAAGCTGCAGCCCCTTTTTTATCTTTTGCCGACGGAAGTGATGACGCCTATACCGCTATAGCCAAACTGGAAGACCAATATGATTTGGATATCGAGCCCAACAAATACGTGGTGATTGGCTCTGACGGCGGTGGAAACCCGGTTGCCGTTAATACGCAAAAAGACGATGTAATAGAATGGCTGGACCATGAGGATTATTTTGCGCCAAGCTACTTTAATCGTTCAATGGAGTGTTTACTTAGTTTCCTCATCATCTATCGTGATTTTATACAAGAGATAACCGAACATAACGGCCCAGCTGCTTACTTTGACGCTAGTTTTACAGACGACCAGTATGACGCCCTTAAACAGCGCATGATAGATATCGATCCGGATGCCGTGAACGAAAACGGCTTTTGGAAAGAAGAATTAGAGGTACTACTGGTTAACCGCGATTACTATAGAGCCAATCCATAATTCCACACGGCACAGCCAAATTTTAACACTCAGCGATTACACTGTTGACTTTGCAAGTTGAGTGTAACTGCCCTGCTATGGACTTTTTAGCCGACAATCATTACACTATAAGCATTTATTCTATCAGCCTCGTATTTTTAAAACACGGAAAGAGTGTTTTATCACATTTTTTACCGGCTTTATCACATTTTTAAACTTAAGGAAAAAAGCTGTGTATCATTGCCTAAGTACAACTTAAATCACTCATATTACAGCACAATGATTAAAACCCTAAACACTCGCCTCAGCGAAACTGAGCGCATCGAATTTTGGATCGCCCTAGCTCTTCTGTTTACATCCTTAGTATTTAATATTTATGAAGTTACCAACCATCAGTCATTTGCAGTGGTTGGCGGCTTAGCTAACAATAACCAAACCAATGGATATGCGCAGGGCTATGTGCAGGTTTCCGCATTCGGACAATCCAATGCTATCGCCGCTATAATTTTTGCTCACGCTATCACGCTTATTTGCTACCTGATGCTTTGCTTTTATACCAAACCGGCATTCGAAAGCGCAACCGAAAAAGCATCTAACACCCTGTTTGTATTCATTTTTATAGCAGTATTTTACGTCACAGGAATTATTAACATCTTTTTTGCTGCGCTGCTGGCCATCAAAATGCTGTTTATATATTTTGGCCGCAACCGTCAAAACCTTGATAACGCACTCTACCACGAAACAGCATTGCTTACCGCATGCTATATACTCCTAAGAACCATATTTATTATTAATGGCGCTCCCGACTGGCTTCATAACTATATACATTATACAGCGCCTTCAGCAATTGTCTTTTATCTGTTCCTGGTACACTATCTCTTACCCCTATCAGAAACTAAAAAGCGGCCATTGCTATTTTACTGGTCCAGGCTTTTTTTGATAATTCTCTTGACAATCATTGGCATAATTGCCTGGGCCGAATTTCATCGCGGAATCAGTAATCCGGGCGATGTGATGAGCCGTAATTTACTTTCTATCTTATTTGTTAACATTGTAGCCCGCATGGTTTATAAAAAGCGCCAGGCCAGATACAACGAAGAAATAACCGCTTTGAAATCTGAACTGGGTAAAACCGATGCCAGTCTAAGCTCTTTAAAAGCCCAGATTAACCCGCACTTTTTGTTTAATGCGCTGAATACGCTCTTTGGTACCGCGCTGCAGGAAAACGCTGAACGCACCAGCGAGGGCATACAGCGCTTGGGCGATATGATGCGCTTTATGCTGCAGGAAAACATGCAGGACCAGATTTTACTCACCCGCGACGTTGATTACCTGCAAAACTATATTCAGCTGCAAAAGTTGCGAACATCAACCACTAAAGATGTGGTTATTGAAACCCAAATAACCGAACCTGCCACCGACCTGCTGATTACCCCCATGCTGCTGATACCCTTTGTTGAAAATGCTTTTAAGCATGGCATCAGCCTGCAAAACCCTTCGCATATTAAAATAACGTTACAGGTTAACGGCAATACCTTACACTTTGACGTGTACAACAGCATCCACCTGCGTGCCGACAACGACCCGGAAAAGGGCAGAAGCGGCATCGGACTAGATAATGTAAAACAACGCCTGGCGCTGATGTACCCGCAAAGGCACGAACTGGCTATTCACAATAACGGCAAGGAGTTTTTTGTTCACCTCACGATGCAATTAGAAGCAATAAACTAATTTTGAGTATGATAGCCATTGCCATTGACGACGAACCCATAGCCCTTGATGTCATTAAATCGCACACTGCCAAGGTGCCGTTTGTAGAACTGGCAGCCACCTTTACCAACGCTTTTGATGCTTTAGGCTATCTGCAGCACAATCCGGTGCACCTGATGTTTTTGGATATTAAAATGCCTGACATCAGCGGTATGGATTTTTTGAAAACGATAAGTAATCCGCCGATGGTGGTTTTTACTACTGCCTACTCAGAGCATGCGGTGCAAAGTTTTGAACTGGATGCGATTGATTACCTGCTTAAACCGTTTTCGTTAACGAGATTTTTAAAGGCGTGCAACAAGGCGCACGAACTGTATAACCTGCGCAATAAGCCGGTTAACGAACCCGGCACCGACTTTATTTTTATAAAAGATGGCTACGAGCAAATTAAGGTAATGCTGGATGATATTATTGTGATTGAGGCGGCAGGTAACTACACGAAAATACACCTAACTCAAAACCGTTTACTAAGCACGCGCATATCCCTGGCCGATATGCAGGCCCTGCTACCCGGCAAAAAGTTTGTGCGCACGCATCGCGCATTTATTGTGGCTTGGGACAAGGTGAACCGGTTTGATAAAAACGAAATAAACCTTGACGGTCATTGCATACCGATTGGTGCCATGTATGCACCTCAACTTGGAAAAACCAAGGTGTAAGACAACCTGTATTAAATGACTGCTGAAGACAGCAATAAGGTTATCATCATGATGTTATCCTGCATCAGACGTTATTAACACATGCAGGATAACATCATGATGGCTTTTTATGCGTTAGGAAAAGCCGCACGGCTCTGTAACACGTCGCCGATTAACATTCCGGCGCTGGTGTTTCCAAGTTCGAGTTTGACAGTTTGTTTATGATTATTTACCGACCCCATGAAAGTGGAGAGGCAAGACAGACATTGGTAGCGGCGTAACGGAAGAAAGCCTAAAAGGCTTTTTACCAATACCGGACGCGGAACACGGCGGACGACATCGCATTTACATTTAGGGCAACAAATAGCGTTAGTGTTATTAACGTGATTATTCATGATTAGGATTTTTAACATCCTACTCTTTGCACTTTCTGTGCCATACGTTTGGCATTTTGCAGGAAAAACAGGATTTCTACGCCCTAAAGCAAACATTTTAGATAATCGTTGGTTAAGCGGGGCTAAATAACGAGAATAAAAGCATTGATGTTGCTGCCTGTTTTCATACTTGCACCTCTCTTTATCTGTTTGAACTTCAAAATGTCGCTTAAATTAATTACCAATCCTCCACAAGAAAGATTTCAAATACAGCACAATTATTTTCCAATCAATATGTTATTATCAAAAAACTATAGTTATTAATTAAATATTTTTACTGGCAGCACCATCACAATTCTGTCGTTCAACATAAGCCACTGCTCATATATTCAGGCAGTTGTTTGACCGGCTGGTTATTCACTACAATATCCTGTCTTAATTAAAAAACACGCCTGTAGGCCTCACAAGCTAATATTTTTTTTTCAAACTACCTGTTTATCACCTTATAAGATTGGCGGTAAAATCAAAGCGAGAAAAAAAGTACACGACTGTAAAACCCCCGCAGATATTTTATGGGAATAATTTTCCCTAATCAGGATTTTCAGAACATATATACAAGTTTGAATCATCAATACAATTTATAAAACTTATATATTATCAGCTAAAAAGCCCGTTGCTTAACCCATAATTAATAACCACATGAAGAAAGCTCTTTTGCTCATACTTTGCCTCACTACCACTCTGATAGGCTGCTTTGAAGGTCCTTATATGAGATATATAACTACCGAGCGTCCTAAATCAAAAGATGTTGTAGGTACCTACAAGTTTAAAGAACAGAGTATTACCAACGAGGGGGTGGTTTTACCCGCAAAGGAAACTGCGGCTTCGTCTATTACCTTATTTGCCGATGGGCATTACAAAGCATTACATTTACCTAACGTTTTTAAAAGCAGCGAGTCTAAAGAACCGGATTACGTATCAGCTGTGGGCAAACGGCGGATAGACACGGCACAAGTATCGGTGGAGTCTACCAACATATATTATGGAATTAGTTTAACCGGGATAAATCAAAATTTTGCCTCGTTTAAATTAATGGGAAATGAACCGCCCTATCAATTAATGATTATGTACGATGACCCTAGCCTTGGTATGGTTATGATATTTGACAAACGACGGTAGATTTAATTACCCCGCTATCGCCATCAAATAAGCCAGTTCACTCATCTGGCTGGCAGCTTCCAGAACATGTTGGTAAGGTTTGCCGGCCAGGCGCACGTCCTGCACACGGGTTAAGCCTTTTAATCGGATACTCCGTTTTTCGTGCGTAGCCGCAGCTTCGGGCAGCAAGGCGTATGTTTCTTCGGCCACAATAAAATTGTTATTCAAGGTTTTGGTTTCGCCTTGTAAACGCGAGGCTATGTTGACCGGAAGCCCCATTACTGATAGCTGCGGATTGGCGTCTAACCCAAACTGACCAATCATTACCTTGCCGGTATTCAGGCCCACCCCTATTTCGAGCGGTTGCCCGTAATAAGGCACGCCATAAATACGATTAAACAAATCCATGGTTTCAAAAAGCTTATGCCCCGCCTGGTAAGCCTGCGCTGCCGCTTCGCGCAACCCGGTGCCCAAGCCAAAAACAGCATATAAACTATCGCCGGCCATGGTGATGGTTTTACCATTAAAGCTTTTGATAATCTGATTAAATACCGAAAATAAACGGCGCACACCGGTAATCACCTCTCTGACGGGCCGGGCTTCCATCCAAGAGGTAAAGCCCCGTATGTCCAAAAACATCACGGCCAGCTCGTGCTCCTGGTCGTCCTCCGGCCATCCTGGCAGGCAGGAGTCGGGTTGGCCAATGGCCTTCTGCGATAACTCTAAAGCCTGACAATCTTCGGCAAAACGTCCGTCTTTTAAAAACTGGGTATATAAAAGAGTTGAGTTATGTTCGGTTGATGGTATGTGGGTAGTGTTGGGTTGCATTGCTATCGAGTTTAGTTGTTACTAACTAAGACGCTAAGCTTCCAAAAACATTTTAAATAAAATCGCAAAAAAACAGAGCTGATACTTTGCTGACCAAAATGGTAAGTTTAGATGACAAAACGCGAAAATTTAAAATGTTCCCTGCACCTTGATAAAAACTTTACATTATCTGCAAATACTTAAACATCCATCAAAATCAATAAGAATGTATTTGGCCTGACCATCCCACTTATGCTAATTTATCTCGTATAAAAAGATGACTACAAATATGATTACAAGATGCTCTCGAACAATTTTCAAAAAATAAAGCTAAATTTGGTTTCAAATAAAACTCGATGCCTAAACCATTGCGTATCAACGCCATTATTATTGCACTCATCACAATTGCCAGTGTATGGGCAGGTTGTAAAAAAGATAATCCTACAGAAGATTCGCCGAAACCCTATGAGCCGGTTACTACCCCGCTGCCCGATTTGGCCATGTTTGTAAACACGTTTGATAGCGGTTCGGGCACCACTACCTACATGCTTAATGCTGCAACCGGTGCCATGCTAACCAAATATACTTATCCGGCTCAAACCGATAATAAATGGTGTGTACCTGTTGCCGGAAACGGATATTTATATAATATAACTGACCGCAAAATAGATGCAATTAACATGAATACCGGTATCGTGGCATGGACAGACGAAGTTACCAGTGTTACCCCACCCATATTGCACAACGATACATTTTACGGCGTGTATTCAAACAGTAATGATTCGTATGGTATTTATGCACTGGATGCCACCAAGCCATCCAAAATCTTTCTATGGAAATATGAAGTAAATAAAGTAACTCAAAGCCAATATCCGGGAAATATTAACGTAGAAATTAAATACTATAACGGCTTACTGTACGTCGCTGCTGGCTACAAAAACATTGCTGCGATAGACGCTAAAACAGGGGTGCTCAAATGGCAGCTGAACGCAGCTAATTATGTGACTAATTCCTTAATCGCTTTAAATGATGGTTTCGTCATCAATGAGGATAAAGTGTTTGATGCCGCTACCGGGCAACAAATATGGGTGGCAAAGCCTGCGGCCATTCCGCCCGCTAATGCCAGCATCCGTGAGCAAGCCCAGTTAGCGTACGTTACCCAGGACACCTATTTTGTAACCACCATTCATACCCCAGCCACATCCGGTCCAAGAAAGTTTTTTTTGAGCGCAGTAGACAAGGTAACCGGGAACGAAAAGTGGACCACTAATTATGGCGGTGGCTTTAGTAACTACGACACATTAAACACCGTTACCCAAGTATGGAATGAGCAATTACTCATTAAAAAATTGGTTTATACCGGCGCGGGCATTTATGGCGCTAACGTAGAGGAACGTTACCTGCTGATGGATGTAAGAACAGGCCGGATAAATTTAACTCTTAGTGATACAGGAGCCGGAAAAACCAGCGGTGCCTACATCATCAACAACGATATCTATTTTTGCAAAAGATGGGAATCGCCTTTGCACGGGTATTTCGGCCCGGTATCGCCACCCGCTAACTATTTATTTAATAATGATTTGCTATCCGGCAAACAAAAGTGGAACAACAGCAAATTACTGGAGGGTTACCAAGGCAACACCTCCAGTTGCGTTGTGGTGGATGGCAAAGCCTATTCGCCGCTCATTCAATAGTATTATTTGCTGAATTGCAGCCCTGACCGTGTAACTGTTAGTGGCAAGTGGTTGGTTTTGTTAAAAGATCATAAATAAATTTTTGCCAGTCTTTGATCTACATTTTTTTAAGCAGCAAATGGCTCAACTCCATTGATGATATTTATACGCCAGCTTAATACTCAATGACGCTCCGAACATCCTACTTTTTTATTACTTTGAAAACAGATATCGCCTTGCCTTGCAAAAGATGCATAGAATAGACACCAGGCACTATTGACGATAAATCTAATTGTACAATGCCAGAACTGTTGCTTAATTTATTACTCCATACCCTACTACCGTTTATTGTTGAATAAATATTTATTTCTGATACCGGAACAACATTTTCTCCAAGATTTACATACAAAACGTTTTCAACCGGATTGGGATAAGGTGTGCGGTTACCCGGATCGTTAATGAAGCGTTCAACCACACCCTGACAGGGTTGGTTAGTACTTACCAGCAACCTATTACTACCTTTAACCAAAGGCAAACTAATTGAATTACTGCTGGTATAAAATACACTACCATTCAATGTAAGCGTATAGTCGGTTCCGCCTTGTAAATTAACGTTAACCAAGTTATTCTCTTTGTTTACTACCGTATAAACTGCAAGATCTTTAGGCTCGGTTATCTTTAATTCAAAACACTGCTTGTAATCAGACTCACCCCGCACAGTAATACAAAGATTGTAAGTACCTGCAGTTAAAGACGGAACTGTTACCTGCTGTGTAAATGAGAAAGTTTTATTAATTCCGTTACCGGTTAATGTGCCTGTATAAACTAATAACTGAGCAGCAGCAATACTGATTGTGCCGTTTGCCTGACCTTTACAGCTAACATCCGTTGCCGAAACTCTAAAATTACCGACTGGTAGTATATACTTAACTTTAACTTCGATAGGTTCAGTTTCAGTGCTGTAATCATCAACGCGCAATCTGGCCTGGTAAACACCACTCTCTGTTACTGTAAATGTGGCATTATCTATGTTTTTTACAGCAACGCCATTACGCAGCCATTCATATACATATCCTTGTCCATCGGTAGCGCGGAGTTTAACCTGGCTACCTTTAGGAAACGTAAGCGGCCCATCTGCGGTTATTACTGGTTTCGGAATATACCTGAAACCATCAATCTTTGCTGTACCGGCTGGAGTGATGACAGCAACCGCCCCGTTTGCAGCCACACCCACGGTCGCAGTGACGTTGGTTGAAGAATTTACTGTAAATGAGTTTGCCCGTGTATCAGCAAAAATCACATTTTTCACTTCATAAAAATTGCTGCCGGTTATAGTTACCTCGGAGTTTTCGCCCACTGTAGTTGGTTTAATTGAGGTAATTTGCGGTGGAGGAATAAACAAAAAGTCTTTGATACTTGCCTTCCCCGCCGGGCTGCTCACCTCTATCAGTCCGCTTGCACCGTTCCCAACAACCGCAATTATGGCATTATCGTTAATTATCTGAAAGCTGGCAACCAACCCGCTGCCAGCTTTCAGATAATTAACGATAATGCCATAATTGCGGTTGTTGGGAACGGTGCAAGCGGACTGATAGAGGTGAGCAGCCCGGCGGGGAAGGCAAGTATCAAAGA
>CAXYKR010000051.1:0-5419 GCA_964277815.1 uncultured Mucilaginibacter sp.
CTGGTGGTAGAAATCAAGCACCTGCTCAAAGGCATAAAAGAAGGCGCCAACAGGACTGCCGAGATTGTAAAAGGCTTGCGTATATTTTCGCGTCTTGACCAGGACGACTTGATTAAGGCTGATATTAATGAAGGTTTAGAGTCGACCTTAATTATTGCCAATAATCTGCTGCACGATATCAAGGTTACCAAAGAATATGGTAATTTGCCGAAAATAGAGTGTTATGCAGGTAAATTAAATCAGGTTTTTCTAAATTTAATTTCAAATGCAAGTCATGCTATCCGGCAAAGGTTTGGCGAGGGTAAAGGCGGCGAGTTGCTCATCAAAACCACATGCCACGACGAGCATATGTATATTACGATTAAGGATAATGGTATAGGTATGGATGAGAAAACACAAAAGAAGGTTTTTGAACCGTTTTTTACGACCAAGGATGTAGGGCAGGGTACAGGCTTAGGCATGTCAATTGCTTATAACACCATCAAGAAACACAATGGGCAGTTCCAGTTACAAAGTGCACCTAACCAGGGCGCAGAATTTACCATTGTGCTACCGTTAACCTTTAGAAAAGAAAACCAAAAAGAACACAATAGCATTACAGCATAACCTGGCCTGTTACTCCTGAGTAAACCGTATATTAAAAGCTTAAGTTTTGGCTAATACCACCGAAAAAATTAAAATCTTGTACGTTGATGACGAGCAAGATAACCTGTTTGGATTTAAAGCAACCCTGCGTTTTCATTACCAGGTTTTTACGGCCATTGATGTAACGCAGGCCATAGCGCATTTAGATGCCAATCCCGACATCCGCATTGTTTTTAGCGACCAGCGGATGCCGGAGCAAACGGGTATTGATTTTTTTGAGGCCATACGTATCAGTCACCCAATGCCGGTTCGGATTTTGATTACTGCTTACACGGATGTAGAGTCGGTAATTGATGCGATTAATAAGGGTAACATTTTCAGATACATTAAAAAGCCCTGGGAAGAGTCTGACCTTTTTTCGGCCATCGAGGAAGCCAATAAGTTTTATGTAACCAACTCCCTGCTTACCGTTAAACACGATGAGTTGCAAAAAGCCTATAATGAGCTTAACAAATTTGCTTATAGTATTACACATGACATCAGGGGGCCAATCTCCGGGTTGATGGGGGCTATTGATGTAGCCAGGGACATATCAGATATCAACGAGGTTAAGGAGATGCTTTTCCTGATGGAAAAATCGTTGAAAAAGCTGGATATGTACGTCATCAATATGAACGATTATTACTCTTTGCAACGGGGCGAACTGGTGATAGCAGAGATTGATTTCAACGAAATATTTGAAGAATGCCTGTCGTTATTTGACGTGATTGCGAAAGTAAATACGGTGACTTTCAAAATGAATGTTACGCAAAATGAGATATTCAGAAGCGATAAAGTGCTGATAAAAATGATTATTCACAATCTTTTATCCAACGCATTTAAATACCAGGACGAGTCTAAAACAGAAAAAGCCGTAGAAGCCAACGTAGAAATTAATAATGGCTCGGCTACAATTACCGTAAAGGATTCGGGTATCGGTATACTGGGCAATCACATCGGGGAGATATTTAACCTCTTTTATCGTGCTACCTCTCAAAACGTGGGTTCGGGTTTTGGCTTATACAATGTTAAAACAGCCTTACTTAAACTGAACGGACATATCGAAGTAGCTTCGGTAATGAACCAGGGTACCACATTTAAAGTAATACTTCCCTCTATTTAATTAGCTGCATGAATTTGGCTTTTATTATAATTGATGATAGCGAGCTGGATTGCTTTATTGCCAAAAAGATCATTCAGCAAAACGATAAGAGCGTGAAGGTAGTGACTTTTACGGATGCTATTGCTGCGTTAAGACAAATTAACGACAACACGGACATGCATTCGGACCTGTTAACCATTATACTGCTTGATTTGCGTTTACCTATCATGAGCGGCTTTGAATTTGTAGAGGAATTTGAAAGGCTACCGCTTACTATCCGCAATAAATATATCATTTACGTGTTATCATCGTCCATGAACCGGAATGACAAAAGCCGTGTTGACAGTAACGAAAACATTGTTAAAATGATGGATAAGCCGCTAACCAAAGCAGCCTTTGATGCCATTGTAACAGAGGTAAGAGCAAGAATAAATTAAAAAAAGCAGGGCAGCTGTTTAAGAGAGTAACCGTTGCCGCAGTAAAAACTCTAACTGGTCATTAGAGGTATTCAGTTCCTTATTCATTTTCTTCAGTTCCTCGTTCTCCAGGTATTTGCTGTAGGCGTTTCTAATGGTTTTATCAAGTTCCTCCTCGTTCCAGGGCTTGGTGAGGTAGTGGAATATTTTACCTTTGTTAACCGCATCAATTACCGCTGTCATATCTGCATAGCCTGTTAAAAGTATACGCATGCAATCAGGATATTTTTCAATCACTTTTTCCAGAAACTGTACACCTGTCATGCCGGGCATCCGCTGGT
Source organism: uncultured Mucilaginibacter sp. (assembly GCA_964277815.1). Taxonomy (GTDB): domain Bacteria; phylum Bacteroidota; class Bacteroidia; order Sphingobacteriales; family Sphingobacteriaceae; genus Mucilaginibacter. The sequence goes on from CAXYKR010000051.1 coordinate 2,484, forward strand.
CGGTGATGATAACCTCGATGGGTTTCTCTGCCAAAATTTTCAACGCCTCGTCACCGCTTATAGCTACGGATGTATCAAACTTGGTCCTGAAGGTAGCTTTAAACGATATCAGGTTGTTTTCCTCGTCATCTACGTACAAAATATGAATCTTTTCGGCCATGGTAAAATGTATTGTTAGCACCTATATACAGGTAAACAACAAACTAATAAAATTGATATAAATTAATTTTTGGAGTACAAAGCTATAGTAACTTTGTAATTTTCGCAATGCTGTTGACTGCTTTTACTACTTTAAGCTATATTAAGTTACAAACCATTATCAATTACAAACTCATTTGGGCTAAGTAGCAGAGTATAAAGGCTATTTATTTTCGGTATCAGCATAGGCATTAGCTATTGTTTCAAACAACTTTGAGCGCGATATGATTTAGTTTTTATCCATATTGGGTTAGTCATCGCCAGCATTTGTCCATTGCTATCCCTAAGCTCCAGACGTAGATAGGATGTGCTTTTGACATCAATATCTAGGCTGGATGTGGTAGTCATTTTTAAAGATTGAATAATACCCTGTGAGCCAATCAAGGTTAAAGCAGCATCCGCAGGAACAAGAGTAGACGCAAAACTGATTTTAACCTGCACATTTCCGTTCGCTATCAATTCAGCTCCTATATCAGCCCTTTTTTCATCATGACCTGCAGAAAAGTCCAGCCTTAAATCAGGAATGGAAGTAATGTATGCTTTACCTTGCCGTAAACCGTTGATGATTCCTGTTTGTGATAGCGTCTTGGCATAAACTACCGTTTGAGGCGTACCCAAATTATTGGGTGAGCCGCTGCTCACATGGGTATCGCTGGCGCCGATAGCCAGCATGCGCCTGCCGCTTTTCAGTAAATCATTCCACCACTTCAGGTCAAGTTCATCCAGCGCATCCCAGTTACCGTTCCAAACTTCTATGCCGTCAAAAAAGGCAGGGTTAAATGCAAAACCATTGGTAAGGGTAGGAGTATAAAACGGATGATTTATAATGCACAATCCGCCATCGCGGTGCACTTGTTCGGTGTAACGTTTAATTGCGTTGTCTTTTGGTGCGTAACGCCATTCAATCCACGTTTGAGGTTTTAAACCAATAGCATTCCAGTGGCCGTAGGCTGTGGTTGTTACTTCTTCGCCATTAATAATGAGCAAACCTTTTTTGTCGTATTTGCCCCATTGCAGGTTAGCACTGTTGGTATTGTGTTCGGTAGAGATGATGTAATCCAAATGCTTGGCCACTGCTTCATCGGCCAGTTCCTGCTGCGTACGTTTGCCGTCTGAATGTAGGGTATGCATGTGCAGGTCGCCACGGTACCAGCCGGCTTTGTTGTTAACAGTTGTTTTGGCCGGCTGTGTTTTAAACGGAGTTTGATGGGTGCCCGAGGTAAGTGTAATAGTCAGTTTCCAGTCGATGCCTTCTCTAATAATAGTGGATGGATAAATAAGGATATTCCAGGTGCCTTTTTTAACGGGGCCGGCAACATAACCGGTTGATGCCTGGGCCTCGTTGATGAAAAACTCCTTTTTAGCCCCGCCCGACCAGCCTCTGAAGCCGGCCGCATTGCCCAAATCATAACCTTCTTCACCAAAAATACCCATGTTCAGTACGTTTTTAGATGGATTAGAATACTCTTCTTTAACGCTTATCCCGGTAATGCCGTCGGGAACCTTTATAGGTACATAAATCAATTTAAAAATATCAGCCGAGTCGATGTGGCCCGAACGGATGATGGTTTGTGAGTTTTGGGCATGCAGGTTAGCCGTAAAACAAAGTATCAATAAAACTAAAAAAGCAAGCCGTTTAGATGCCATCAGGGGTGAGTGTGTGTGCGTAAAGCTATAATGTCGAATGTTTACTTGTTGTGAATTTTGCATCAACAGTTTATAAATGCCATTTGCAGTGCAAAATAATCGCTGTTTTTATAAGAAACTGATAGATAGTATTTTATATTTAATTGACTACATTTTTAAATTGGCAAGCGTTGGTTCAAATCTTCTAACTATTATAACCTGCTGTTGATCGTGTAGTAATATATGAGCGTTTATTTTGCGGAATTGTTAATCGTAAGCTATTCTATTAATCAACACTCAACCCAATTAATTTTTATGAAAAAACGTTACTTATCTAACGTAATCCCCAAAACTTACCTAACATTTAGTACCAAGCTGTTGATGCTTGTTGCTTTATTGTTAAGTACAGTGTCGCTGTTTGCGCAGCAAAACAACCGTGCCGTGCGCGGAACCGTGACGGACGAAAAAAGACAGCCCTTACCCGGCGTTACGGTTACCGTAAAAAGTTCGGGCAAAGCCACCATGACCGATGCTGAAGGAAAGTATTTGGTTGCCAACGGCGGCGGCGAAATTTTAGTTTTCAGTTCGCTTGGCTTTGCTACGCAAGAGATTGCGCCAACCGGTACCTCACTTGACGTACAGTTGATGCCCGACCAAAAGCAGCTGAAAGATGTAGTAGTAATTGGCTACGGTACCGCAAGCAAAAAAGATGTAACCGGCTCCATTACGACTATTAAAGCCGAAGAGTTTAACAACGGCGTGCTCACTACTCCCGCAGAATTGCTGCAAGGTAAGGTGCCCGGCTTAAATGTTACCAAGAGCGGCGACCCTAATCAGCGTCCTGCGGTAATTTTACGTGGTCCGTCTACTTTACGTGCGGGTGTAGCACAAGAGCCTTTCTATGTAATTGATGGTGTACCTGGTGCTTCTATTGATTTATTAGCGCCTGCCGATATCGAAAGTATCGATGTTTTAAAGGATGCATCGGCTACGGCAATTTACGGTGCACGTGCGGCTAACGGTGTAATTATGGTGACCACCCGTCGCTCAAAAGCCGGACAAAACCGATTGTCATACAGCGGTTATGCATCAACCGAAAATGTTTCGAAACA
>CAXYKR010000052.1:0-16808 GCA_964277815.1 uncultured Mucilaginibacter sp.
GACGTGTGCTCTTCCGATCTGCCTTACTTACAGCACTGGCACTACCCTTAATCTTATTAAAAAGCTTAAACATATCCATAACATTGCTTTTTTACTTCAGTGTGCTTGGGCACACATAATCGCTTAACTTAAACCTGCCCGATTCTTTAATGGCTTTAAAACCGCCTTCAACATCAACCAGGTAATCAAACCCACGGGCACGGAGTATCGAATTAAACATCATAGACCGGTACCCACCGGCGCAATGCACGTAATAAGTTTCGTTTTTGTCGAGTTTAGCAAGTGCGTCGTTGATATGGTCGAGCGGTAAGTTTTCGCTGCCCAATATATGCTCTGCCTGGTATTCGCTTTCCTTACGCACATCCAAAATTTTTATTGGGCTTTGGTTAACCACGTTTGCCAGTTCATCAGCCGCTACCGCCCAGATGCTGTCGGTTTCTTTACCGGCCGCTTTCCAGGCAGCCATGCCGCCTTGCAGGTAGCCTATGGCGTTGTCGTAACCTACGCGCGCAAGCCGGGTAACTACTTCTTCCTCTCGGCCCTCGTCGGTAATAAGCAAAATGGGCTGGTCTATGTCGGGTATAAGTGCACCTACCCACGGCGCAAAACTACCATCAATACCAATGTTGATGGCGTTGGGTATAAACTCCGGCGCAAAGTTTTGTGCATTGCGCGTGTCAAGCAACAGGGCGCCGGTAGCGTTGGCTGCAGCCTCAAAAGCATCGGGTGCAAGCGGACGGGTGCCTTTGTTTAAAACCTGCTCAAGGTTTTCGTAACCTTCTTTGTTCATCTTAACATTGAGCGGAAAGTAGGCCGGTGGCGGCAGCAGGCCGCGGGTAACTTCGGCAATAAACTCAGCCTTGGTCATGTCGGCACGCAGGGCATAATTGTTTTGCTTTTGATTACCCAGCGTATCGGTGGTTTCCTTGCTCATGTTTTTACCGCAAGCCGAGCCTGCACCATGCGCCGGGTAAACGATGATGTCATCGCTCAGGGGCATAATTTTATTCCGCAACGAATCGTACAAATAACCCGCTAAGTCCTCCTGCGTCAGGCTGTCCGACTTTTGGGCTAAGTCGGGCCGGCCAACATCGCCAATAAAAAGGGTATCGCCCGAAAACAAGGCAGTTTCCTGGCCCGTCTCGTCTAAAAGCAGGTAACAGGCCGATTCCATGGTATGGCCCGGCGTGTGCAGTACTCTGATGGTAACTTCGCCTATCTTAAACTCTTCGTTATCTTGGGCTACGTGTGCGTTAAAGCCGGTTTTAGCATTGGGCCCGTAAATAATTTGAGCACCGGTTTTTTGTGCTAAATCAATATGTCCCGATACAAAATCGGCATGAAAATGTGTTTCGAAAACATATTTTATTGTTGCGCCCCCGGCTTTGGCGCGGTTGCGGTATGGTTCAATTTCGCGAAGCGGGTCGATGATGGCTGCTTCGTTTCCGGATTGAATATAATAGGCGCCCTGCGCCAAACATCCGGTATATATCTGTTCTATAGTCATGATGTCCTTCTTTAAATTGATGATACAAATATCGGGGTGGGCAGTGCCGCCAAACGGTGACCAAAGTCACCAAGCCCCGGTTTTTTGATAGATTTATTTAACGGCGGCGAGGCATACTGCAATTGCTGCCGGCGCAGCAGCCAACGGCAAAAACAGCCTGGAATAATATAAAGGCGGCCAGCAAGGCAAGCAGTAGGCTACAGTCGGCAAATACCTGCACGCCGATGATAATTCCCATCGCCAAACGTATGATGCGGCTAAGGTTCCAGTTGCCAAGTACCCTGTATTTTAAAGTTTCCATAGTTTTTTTTAATTATTTATTCATGAAAAGCTCTTTGGTGATGATGTACAAGCCCATCACCAGCACAAACCAGCCGAAGCCTTTTTTAAGTTTGGAGCCATCTATCTTTTTGCTGATGGCGCCGCCCACAAATATGCCGGCAATGGCAATGGCGGTAATTTTGAACAAAAAGGCCCAATCTATACGAAAGTGACCCAAATCGCCGGTAAAGCCAATCAATGAGTTGAGGGCGATGATAAGGAGCGAGGTTCCTACGGCTTCTTTCATGGGCAGGCCTACTAACAACACCAGGGTAGGTATGAGCAAAAAGCCGCCGCCTGCGCCTAAAATACCTGTAGCCAGCCCTATGGCAACGCCGTAGCCTAATAGCTTGGGTATATTTAATTTAGTTTCGTGGTTTTGTCCGTGTTCATCCTGTTTGCGGCCGCTGCTAATCATGGCGCTTGCTGCGGCCACCATCAGCACGGCAAAAAGTACCATGGTGAGGATGCCGGATGTTAGCTCGAAAGCCCCGATTTGCGCAATATGTTTGGGTATGAGCGGGATGATGAACCTGCGAGTCAAAAAAACGGTGCTGATAGAAGTTAAGCCGAATAGTAACGCCGTTTTTATACTCACCAACCCCTTACGATAATTATGAAAGGCACCCACCATGCTGGTTGAACCAACAATAAACAGCGAATACGAAGTGGCTAAAATAGGGTTAGTGCCAAAAAGGTAAACCAGCACCGGCACCGTCATGATGGAGCCGCCACCGCCGATGAGGCCGAGTGAAATACCAATGAGTGCCGAAGCCGTGTAAGCGATAATTTCCATGTGCATAATAATTGATATACACAAAAATCGCTAAGGCGGCGGGGTGTAAACGGTGACTTATGTCACCCGGCGTATTATTTTTTCCACTCGATGTAGTTGCGGTGCAAAACAATGTCGCCGCGTTGCTCCATCTTTTTAAGCAGGCGCGATATCACCTCTCTTGATGAATTTAAGTCGGCAGCAATCTCGCTATGGGTAATTTTAAGTTCGCGCACGTTGAGTTTTTGATACTGGTTTTGCAGGTAAAAAAACAGGCGCTGGTCCATATCTTTAAACGCAATATGCTCTATCACCACCAGCAGTTCTTCGTACCTCGAGCGGTAAGTTTCTAATACAAAGTAATACCACGTTTTGTAGGTGGTCATCATGGTATCCATCAAATCAATCGGTAACGAAAGCAGGATGGTATCATCAATGGTTTTGGCCATTATTTCGCTGGTTTCCTGCCGGGTGGCGCAAATCATGGTGAGGGCGCAGGCATCGCCGGGCTCTAGGTAATACATAAAAAACTCACCGCCATCATCGCCCTCGCGATACAGTTTTACCCGGCCCTGCGCAATCATCATGGTGCTTTTAATGTACTGTCCCGGCCGCAGTACAACCTGCCCGGCGGGGATGCGAACCAGCGAGGCATGCTCGGCCAAAAAAGTTTTGAGTGCAGGCTCAAACTGCGGGAAAAATTTATTTAGGTATTCTTGTACCTCGGGTTGATGGCTCATTAATCAATAATACACAAAATATGTAATTTCTAACTACTCAGAGAAGAACTAAGCAGTACCTGCGGAACGGATAATGTTGGGAATCGAAAAATCAGGTTGCACAAAAAAAGCGCTCCGTTTGGGGAGCGCTTTGCTTTAGGCGGTGTAGCCTAAAATTTTAAGTACCTGTTTACTGTTTTGTTCTTCGCCAAACACCTCAAAGTTAAACGTCTCGTCGCGGTTGCGGCGGATGAGCACGTGTTTGGGCGATGGCAGCAGGCAGTGGTGTATGCCGCCGTAGCCGCTCAATACTTCCTGGTAAGCGCCGGTGTTAAAAAAGCCCAGGTACTGCACCTTACGGGTTTTAGGCATAAACACACTGTTCATGTGAGCCTCCTGGTTGTAGTAATCCTGACCATCGCAGGTAATACCACCCAGGTTCACACGCTCGTATTCGGCATCCCAGTTGTTAATAGGCAACAGGATGTATTTTTGGTTAAGCGCCCAAACATCCGGCAGGTTGGTGATGAATGAGCCATCCAGCATCAACCATTTTTCGCGGTCGTTTTGTTGCTTACGACCCAATACTTTGTATAAGATGCCCGATGCTTCGGCACAGGTATATTTACCAAATTCGGTAATAATATCCGGTTCAATCACATCGTTTTCGGCACAAATTTCTTTGATACGCTTTACAATCTCGGTAATCATATACTCGTAATCAAAGTCAAAAACCAACGAATCTTTGAAAGGCATACCACCGCCAATGTCGAGCGTATCCAGTTCGGGATTGATTTTCTTGAATTTGCAGTACAGCGTTACGTACTTCTCCAATTCGTTCCAATAATATGGCGTATCAGAAATGCCCGAATTGATAAAGAAGTGCAGCAACTTTACGCGGAAATTCGGATTTTTTTCAACTTTGTTATAATAAAAGTCAATCACGTCTTCCATCCGGATGCCCAAACGCGAGGTATAAAACTGCGAATCGGGCTGCTCTTCAGACGCGATACGGATACCCAGGTTGCACGGGGTGTCCATCTCAATCTCGTCGTCGTATATATTAAACTCTTCTTTGTTATCCAGTACCGGGATGATGTTATGGAAACCATCATGCAACATATCCACAATGTACTGCTTGTACTGGTAGGTTTTAAAGCCGTTACAAATAACCGTAATATCCTTACTTACCACGCCTTTTTTCTCGAGCGCATCAATCATCGGCATATCAAACGCCGAAGAAGTTTCTAAGTGGATATCGTTTTTTAATGCTTCCTCAACCACATGCTTAAAATGCGAACTTTTGGTACAGTAGCAGTATTTGTAACTACCGCGGTAATTGTTCTTGATGATGGCCTGCTGAAACATCAATTTAGCCTGCTGTATCTTTTTGGAGATAATAGGAACATAAGTAAAGCGCAAGGGCGTACCGTACGTTTCAATCATTTCCATTAAATTAAGATCATGAAAGTATAATTCATCATCTATGATCTCGAAACCTTCCTGCGGAAACCCTACACTTAGGTCAAGAAATTCCTGGTAGCTTTGCATTCTATGTGTTTACTATAAATTTTTGCAAAAGTGTAACTTTTTTACAGAATTAAAAGGTAAAGTTGTTCACAAATTTATAGCCTGAATGTAATTTATTCTCAACCTGTTACCCAGTATAAAACAGCGTGGTGTTTCATAAAGTTTTTGATAAAAAAACTTAACTAATGCTTGTTTATAATTGCCTGTATTACATTTTGATATGTTGATTTTAGAAAAGTTTTACTAAATGCTTTTTCTCATCTTACTGAAAAACTCTGGCGTAACACCAATATAAGATGCAATTTGCTTTTGCGGCAATTGATGAATAAGTGTAGGGTAGCGTTTGCAAAAACGGGCATAACGTTCGGCAGCGGGCAGGCTTAAGTTATCAATGAGCCGTTGTTGGTAGGCTACCAAAGATTTTTCGGCCAGAATGCGAAAAAAGCGTTCAAATTTAGGTACGGTTTGGTACAATTCTTCCTGGTTAATTTTAGACAGCAGCAACATCTCTGTATCCTCTAAAGCTTCGATATTTAACTGCCCGGGCTGATGGCTCAACAAGCTGTACATATCGGCCATCCACCAGTCAACAGGTGCAAAACTAAGTACATGCTCAAAGCCGTTTTGGTCTACGGTATAACCCCGCAAACACCCGGAAGTTACAAAGGCTGAGTGGCGGCAAATATCGCCGTTGGCCACCCAATGCTGCCTGCGTTTCAATGATTTGGGCTGCAGCATAGCCGCAAGGGTATCTTTTTCAACAGGTGTGAGGGTGATGTGTTTACTCACATTATTAAGTATCAGGTTAAGCTGCGGCGTGTCCATAGCTTGCAAATATAGGAGCTCAAACCATACCGCGTATTTTACGGAAGGTAACAGATGTTATACACTCTTGCGGCCCAATGTGGAAAACAATAAACCCAAACTCAATAAGATGTGGCATAGGTTTTGCCCTAGGTGGATTAATTATAAACAATTATGGAAAACAGGGTTTTGGTAGTAGATGATAACGAGTTCATTCTGAGCCTTATTTCCCAAATATTAAATAGCCAGGGTTACGATGTTGAAACGCTTACCCGGGCTTACGGGATAGTGGACCGCATACACGATTTTCATCCAAATTTGATTTTACTGGATGTAGAGCTGCCTGACGGCGACGGCCGCGATTTGTGCCGCATGATTAAACAATCTAAAGAGATGCAGCACATTCCGGTAGTAATGTGTACCGGTTTAGAAGAGGTTGATGAATTTACTAATCAGCAGTCGCATCCGGATGGTGTACTGCACAAACCATTTGATATGCAACAACTCATACACGTGGTTGAAGAAAAATTACCACTGGCTGCCTAAAGGCCCGGTGGTAATTTTTATATGTTTATAAACCCACCCGCGTTTGCGCCTCGCACATCAAATCCACCAATTCATTTTTTACCAAATTAAAATCAGGCGTTTGCAACCAGTTGATAGTACGGTGCAATTGCTTGTTTGTTGGTCCCCAGCGCTCAGGTTCGCCGTCCATACTAATGACTACGCTCCGCGTTTTAAAGGCCGATGCCATATGCGATACTCCGGTGCAGTTTGACACCAGCAGCCTCGCATTTTTAATAAGCACGCCCATGGCGCCCAGGTTGGTTTTACCTGCAGTATTGATGGCGGAGTGTTTCATCTTGTCAATCACTTCCTCTACAATAGGCATTTCCGGATTGGTGCCGGTAATAACAGCCTGATAGCCCTGTTCTGCACAATAGTCGGCCATGGCCGCAAAGTATTCGGTAGGCCATTGCCGCCAGGCCCCGCGCGACCCTGGATGTATGCAAACGTACTTGCCTTTTCGCAGCGGGAGTTTCAGTGCCGCAAAATCGGCTTCGTCTTGCGCCGTTATTGGAAATTCAAGTTCCAAACCTTTTTCGGGGATGCCCAGATGCTCCATTAACTGTACGTGGCGCTGCGGTTCGGGACCGTAATCGGGGTAAGCTAAAAACGTATCGGTGTTAGCTACAAAATCGTTTGGTGTATAAAATCCACCAGTGCGGGCAGCGCCAAACAATTCCATCATCGGGTTGATGACGGTACCATTGCCCTGCATCTGCAAAAGTAAATCATAACGGCTTTGTACGCCGCTTAAAAACTTTACGGTTTCGGCCGCATCAAACGGTTGCTCGGGCAGGCCGGGAAAGCCTGGAAAATGCATAAAATCATCAAAGTAGCTGCTAAACCTTTCGGTAAAGCTTTTGGCCCAGGGCAAGCCCAATAAGGTGATGTGTGCGGTAGGATAGGCGTAACGCAGGGCACGCATGGCGGGTATAATGCACAGCATATCGCCCAGTTGCAGCGCTCTGAATATGGCAATTTTTTTCAGTTCGGATTCAGGAATTTTCATCAGTACGGAGCGCCGGTCGCGGCGCAATCAAAATTTAAGGTTTGGGGTATAAATGAAAAAGCAGGGGTTATAATCCCCTGCCTGTTTTATGTTGCAACTCGTCAATCTTTTTCGAGGCTTCGGCTTTGGTGAGGTTTTCATCAAATTCCTCTTTGGCCTCGTCAGATAGTGTTTTGAGGTACGACTTCTGGGCGCCGGTCATCGGCTCGTCGCCTGTGGTCCAATCGTCAGGGTCTTTTTCGGTGTTCGAGCCTTTCAGGTCGTCGCTGCTGTTGGTTTTGCGGTGTTGGTCGTCATCTTCAAACAAATCGCCGCTTGCACTTAAATTATCTTCGTTAATCATGGGTTGGATGTTATTGTTATAGTTAACCCCCGTTGTGATGCATTTGTTTGCCATACTTTTGAACATTGATACTCTAAAACTAAAAGGCAGATTTCAGACCTCATAGCAAGTTTTTCAGCGTATTAGAATGTATTTAAAAGGTTCAATGGAATAAATTAATAAGTAAATTCATTGCAGATATTGACCAGAAGTTCGCGCAAATTATCCTAATTTTGAAGCCTTAAACGGAAAAAAGCCAGTGCCAGCATTATCAGAGCATGATGCAGCAGGACAGATAACCCTAAATAAATTATCTACGTTCGCTTCTCCAATTAAGCAAAACCAAGATTAAAAACCGGCATGCCTTACGATGCAGCTTTGATGCTTGTTGACGTGAAAGCGTGTTGCCGATCTGCCTGAATTGATATAAACCTGAAAGACGCGTTTAACGAATGCTGGATGTTAAAACTTTAACAGATGTGCAATTACTTAACTTAATTAAGGCCGACCACGAACCGGCTTTTAAGGAGTTGTATTATCGTTACTGGAAGCATTTGTATGCCTTTGCCTACAACCGGGTACGCAGTCGTGAAGTGGCCGAGGAAATTGTACAGGACTTTTTGACCAACTTTTGGCTTAACCGTGCGAAGGTCAACATCCAGACTTCGTTTGAAGGTTATGTGTATACCTCAATAAAAAATCTGGTGCTTAATTATTTTGCCCGCGAGGCCCGCAAAACCGAGATGCTCGAAAACATTAGCATCCATTCGTCTGGCCTGGATAACTCTACCGAGGAGATGATAATGCTGCACGAGCTGCGCTCGGTCATCACCCGCGAGGTAAGCCAGTTGCCTGTAAAGTGCCGCTCGGTTTTTGAGCTGAGCCGCTTAGAAAATAAGTCCAACAAAGAGATTGCACAAACCCTTGGCATCTCCGAAAAAACAGTGGAAGGCCATTTAAGCAAGGCTATCAAGCGATTGCGTTTACATCTCAACGCGCTACTTATCACAATAGTGGCGGTTTTTGTCTCCTGATAGTTAGATACCCCACGTGTCTGCACGGCCGTAGTTTCTTTTTTCAAAAATATTTTCGTGGCGAGCAAGGGGTAGGCCGTTTTGGTTTGTCATACCAGTAACCAATTCTACAAACGCCAATTACTAAACGCTAAACTATGGTATGAAAATTACCCCGCAACTTATTGAAAAATATTTAAACAATATCTGTACACCCCAGGAACGCCAGGCGGTTGACGACTGGTACAAAAGTTTTGACGAGCAGCCCAACCCGGTAGAGGATATGAGCGAGGATGCCGCCAATGCTTTGCGCGAATCAATTTACAATCGATTTAAGCTAAACCTCGCATCATCAAAACCCTCTGAACCCAAAGGCGGACGGGTCCGCAATTTATATAGAGTGATGTACGGTGTTGCCGGTTTGGCCGCAGCAGCATTGTTGTTCGCCAAACTCGGCGTGTTGTTTCCTGACCATAATAGGCTGCCTGTAAAGGTAGAGGCTGATGCGCAGATTGCCTTTCGTAATGCAACCAACAGCATACACAAGCGTGTACTGCCCGACCATAGCACGGTTTGGTTAAGTCCGCATAGCACGGTTACTTATCCCAAAAAGTTTGCAGGCCACTTTCGTGAAGTAAAGCTAAACGGCGAAGCCTTTTTTGAAGTGACCAAAGATGCCGCGCATCCGTTTGTGATTAACAGCGGTGAGCTGGTGACCAAAGTATGGGGCACCAGCTTTAGGGTACGGGCTTACCAAAATGTACCGGCAGAAGTGGCCGTGGTTACCGGCAAGGTGTCCGTGCAAAATCAAAAGGCGCATACTGAGGTGATGTTGCTACCTAATCAAAAGGCCACCTTATATCATCACGACCGGCTTGTTACAAACACCGGCAGCTCGGTCGCAGCCGAAATGCGTATCTGGAAAAAGGTGTCACTCTCTTTCGAAGATGCCAGGTTAAATGATGTTTTCGAGGCTCTGAATAAAAACTTCGGCATACACATTTACAGCGACGATAACCGCGTGAAAAGCTATGCCTTTACCGGCGATTTTACTAATCAAAGCTTACCCGCCATACTGGAAATGATTCGCCAGTCGACCAATACCCATTACACCATTACCCAGAGCGACTCCTTTGCATTTTACACCAATAAATAAATGAACCATCCACCCAAAAATTCAGACGATTATGAAAAAGAGAGATTGCCCCAACGGCTGATAATTAGCTATTCCAAGTTTTGCATCCGCCGGTAAGGCGGTCATGCAATCACGATACTATTAAATTAAACAACAACCAATTAATGTATGCAATACAATTTACTCAAACCAGGTAATTGCCTCAAATTTATGCGGATTACGGTAAGCCAGGTGCTCATCGCGCTCATCCTGTCGGGCGTGGCCTACGCGCGTAAGGCCAGTGCGCAGATACTCGACAAAATGGTGAGCCTGTCTTTAAAAGAACCTAATTTAGAAGAAGCGCTGAAAGCCATCGAAAAAACGGCAGGCGTAAAATTTGTTTATAGCAAAAGTATTATCCAAACCAACCGGGAGGTTAATTACTCAGGCAGCAACCAGCGCCTGGATGCGGTGCTGAACAGCATCTTGCCGGCCGACGTTAGCTACCAGCTGATTAACGACCGCATTGTGCTGAGCGCCAAAAAGAGTAGTGTTAACGCCGGTGCTAAACAAGCTATCCCGGTGAGGGGCAAGGTAGTGAGCGACAAAGGCGAAGAATTGGTGGGCGTAAGCGTAACCATTAAAGGCAGCACCACTGGCACCATTACCGACGTAAACGGTAATTTTATCTTGAATGTGCCCGATGCAAATGCGGTGCTGGTGATTAAGTACATTGGCTTTACCACCAAAGAAGTGCCGGTAGGCAATCAAACCAACTTAAGTATCACCTTAGTTACCGAAGCCAGTAACCTCAATGAGGTAGTTGTAGTAGGTTACAATGTGGTCAAGAAAAGTGACGTTACGGGCTCTACCGTAAGTGTGGATGCAGCCGAAATTCGCTCGAGACCAGTACAAAACGCTATCCAGGCTTTGCAAGGTAAGGCTGCGGGTGTGGATGTTACGTCAAACGAGCGTCCGGGTACGGTGGGCAGCGTGCTTATCCGTGGTGTTCGCTCTATTACCGGTACGTCCGACCCATTGTACGTGGTAGATGGTATACCGTTAATTTCAGGTGGTATCGAAACCATCAATCCTAACGACATCGAAACTATCGACGTTTTAAAAGATGCATCGGCTACGGCTATCTATGGTTCGCGCGGTGCCAACGGTGTAATCATCGTTACGACCAAAAAAGGTAAGGCCGGCCGTTTGGCATTGGACCTGGTGAGCACTACTACTGTAGAAAACATAGTTGACCGCCAGCAAATGATGAATTCGGCGCAGTATATTGAGTTCCGTCGTGATGCGTACCGCCGAGTAGGTTATTTAAACCCGAACGCCAGTGCAACATCTACGTACCCGGCTGTACCGACTTTAGCCGATGACCGCCGTATTTTTGGCACCGACCAGTATGCGCTGGCCAACATTGAAAAAGGCTGGCAAAACGGGACTTTTGATGGTAGTTTGGTACCCACTACAGACTGGACCGGCTTAGTAAAGAAAACAGGCGTTACAACCGATAATATTTTAAGCGTTAGCGGCGGTACTGATAAGGTTACTGCTTACGGCTCGTTTGGATACTTAAATCAGCAAGGCACTCAGCTTGGTCAGGATTACAAGCGTTACAGTAGCAAAATGAGTGTTGATGTTAAGGCCACTAAATGGTTTAGCATGGGTGGTTCGATAGCGGCTGCCTACAGTTTCCAAAATTATGGTTTTGCAACCAGCAACGTTACCGGCCCCGGAACTCTGTACTTTGCAGCCCGCGACATGCTGCCTTACGCTGGTCCGTTTGATAACAATGGTAACCGTATCAACCTTCCGGGCGGTGATATTACTATCCTAAATCCGATTGGTGAAGACCGTTATAATATTAACTTGTTTAAAACACTGCGTGTGTTGGGTTCGCTGTATGCCGAGGTCAATTTGTTTAAAGGCTTAAAATACCGTGTTAACTTCGGTCCCGATTTCAACAATGTTTATCAAGGCCGCTGGCAAGACCAAAACTCCATTAACAGGGGCGGTGGCGAGCCGGGCTCAACCAACTACGCGCAGCTTAATCAAAGCAACCGCTTTTCGTACACGCTCGACCATTTGTTGTATTATAACAAGAGCATAGGCAAGCACGATTTTGGCGCTACCTTTTTATACAGCAGCTTGTATAACCGCGCCGAAACTTCAACCATGACTGCCACTAAGCTGCCTTACAACAAACAGCTTTGGTACCAGTTAAACTCGGTAAGTGCTTTAGATGCTTTTGGTACTAATCTTACCGAAAACTCTTTGTTGTCTTACATGGGCCGCGTTAATTACTCATACGCTGGCAAATATTTGTTAACGGCGTCTGCTCGCTGGGATGGTGCATCGGTACTGGCTCCGGGCAATAAGTGGGATTTTTTCCCATCAGCTGCCTTAGCCTGGCGTTTAGACCAGGAAGAATTTATCAAGGATATCAACTGGGTGAACCAGTTAAAGCTTAGATTAGGTTACGGGGCTACGGGTAATGCCTCTATTCCGGCCTACACCACTAATGGTCTGTTGCAAACGCTGTACTACACTTACGGTAGTTCTGTACAGGCAGGTTATGTAGCCTCGGATGCATCGTTAGCTAATCCTATCTCCTTACCTAATAAAGACTTAAAATGGGAGCGTACCACGCAGTACAACCTAGGGGTTGATTTTGGCTTTTTCAAAGGTCGCATTTCGGGTTCATTGGATATATACTCAACCAAAACCACTGGTTTGATTTTGAATGCACCCATTCCATCTCCTAACGGTTACCCAACCAGCTTATTAAATTTTGCATCCAGTGCTAACAAAGGGGTGGAAATTAACCTGACTACCGAGAACATCCAGGGTAAAAACTTTAAATGGAGCACTACCGTTAACTTTGCCGTAAACAAAGACAAAATTACCGACTTGCCAACCGGAAACAGCTACACCACAGCGGTTAGAGGGGGCGATTACTCGTACATTGTTGGTCAGCGCATACGCAGCTACTACGGTTTTGAAAAAGTAGGCATCTGGCAAAACACGCCTGAGGATTTAGCAGAGATGGCTAAGTTCAATGCGAACATTCCGAATGCGAACAGCCAGTTCAGACCGGGTTCTATCAAAGTAAGAGACGTCAACGGCGATTACCGCATTGATGCCAACAACGACCGCGTGATTGTAGGCAATGCTGTACCTAAATGGAATGGCGGTATCACCAATACCTTTACTTATAAATCGTTCGATTTATCGACCTTTATTTTTGCCCGCTGGAAGTTTACCGTGTTAACCGGTGCCGAGTCTTTACAAGGCCGGTACGCCCAGCGTGTTGTTGATTACTGGACACCAACCAACCCAACCAATGCCTACCCGGCACCAAATTACGGCAGTGCATCAGGCGATGCTTATGTATCATCAATGAATTACCAGGATGGGTCGTTCATCAAAATACGTAACATCACTTTAGGTTATGTATTACCTAACAGCTTAATTAAAAGAGCCGGATTATCGCGGGTGCGTGTTTATGCACAAGCGCTTAACCCTGGTTTAATTTATTCAAAAATTGATTGGATTGATCCGGATTTAGGCGGCTCTACCTTTAACAGAGGTTTTGTTTTTGGTTTAAACGTTGGATTTTAAGGATAGGGAACAAAAAACATGAAAAATATATCGAAATTTATATATGGCACTATGCTGGCTACCAGTGTTTTAATGGTGCCTACCTCATGCAAAAAGAGTTTTTTGGATGAAAACCAGATTACGAGTTTAAATACCGAGGATTTTAAGACCACCACCGGCTTAGATGGTTTGGTGATAGGTATGTACCAGAGCTTAAAATTCCATTTTAATTATACCTGGGCCTACACCACTACAAACTATGGTGTTGACGAGTTTACCGTCGGCGGTGACCGCACGGAGCAAATGTGGAATTCGTACGACGCTAACCTCAACTCGTTCTCGGGTGATGCGGCCAGCGTGTTTGATAACATGTATGGCAATATTAACTCGGCTAATATCGTGATTGAAAACGTACCGCAATACTATGACGGGGCTTCTAAAAATGTACGTTTAGGAGAAGGCTACTTTATGCGTGCCTTTGATTACTTTAAGCTGGTAAAGCAGTTTGGCGGGGTGCCTTTAAAGTTGACCCAATCGAGCACCGTGCAATACGAATTTACCCGCAACAGCGCTAAAGAAGTATATGCCCAGGTTATCAGCGACTTTTTAAAAGCTTATGATTTGTTACCAGCTACCGCTCCGGAAACGGGCCGTATTACCAAATGGGCTGCGGCTCACTTTTTGGCCAAGGCTTACCTGTTCCGCGCCAGCGAATTATGTAACGACTGGAACAGCGATACCAAAACAGACGACCTGAACAACGCCATTAAATACGCCGATTTGGTAATTAACACCAGCGGCCACACGCTGGCTACTAACTTTAGTGATTTGTGGAACTTTACCACGGTTGATGGTCCGAACGAAACTAACAAGGAAATTATCCTGGCAGCACAGTTCTCTAACAACACTGCTACCCAGGGCCGTTATGGTAACCAGGTGCATCTGTATTATCCATCAGTTTACCAAAACTTACCGGGCATGCAGCGCGACATTCCGGGCGACCGTGAGTTTCAGCGTATGCGCTCCACCGATTATGCCCTGGATGTGTACGACCGTGTAAACGATTCGCGTTTTTGGAAAAGCTTCAAGACCAGTTATTTGTGTAATCGTCCGTCGTCGGCTCCAACCTGGACTGCCGCTACCGCGCCAAACGCATCACTGGTGGGTAAACCAAAATTTGCCGGTGGCGAAGAGTCTATCCGTTACGTGGTAAACAACGCTGGTGATACCCGCTATACATCAACCAATATTACCCTGCGTGCGCCTAACATGTACGTGCGTTATTTTGCCGGTCAGGCCGAAAACTTACAGGGTGGGCACGGTAACTACGGCGTTAGCCAGTATGTAGCCTTGTCTAAATTTATGGATGGTTCGCGTAATGCGGTGGCTTCGCAGTTCGGTCAGCGCGACGGTATTTTAGCCCGCTTAGCCGAAACCTACCTGATTGCTGCCGAAGCGTACGGCCGTTTAGGCAATTATGGTGCAGCACTGCCATACATCAACCGTGTGCGCGACCGTGCCGCTTATAAAGATGGCGAAAACCGCGAATTTTATGTAGATGGTGGGGTTGCTTACAAAAACAACACCGCTGCCAATACCGCCCAGTTTGTTTCGTACTCAGAAAAAAATACTTATTATGAGTCGAACAATATCACTGCGCCTACTACAGCAAACACTCTAAACAGCATGCACATCAATAGCATTGGCGACATCCTGAACTCCAACAGGGAGTTTTACAGCCGTTTGGGTGTAGCATCAGATGCTGACAAGTTTTTAACTTTTATCTTAAACGAGCGTTCGCGCGAGTTGATGGGTGAGTTGTTGCGATGGGAAGATTTAGCGCGTACCAAAACATTGGTTAAGCGCACATCCATCTTTAGTGACGAGGCCCGCCCGAGCGAGTCCAAGCACTACGTGCGCCCGATTCCGCAAACCTTCTTGGACCAAATCAGGAAAGACGGTAACCCGCTAAGCCCGGCAGAAAAATCTGCTTTGCAAAATCCGGGTTATTAAATACTTTTCAAAAAAGCACAAGTCCCAATCGCTTAGTTCCAATTGGGGCTTGTGCTTTTTGTTAGTTCTATGTTGAAGTAATCATCGATCGGATGAATAGATGTCCGACGCAACAAAAATGGAAATACTGCTAAGTCGACGCGTTTAAAACGATTAATTTAATATTCGCCACGAACGACCACATGGGCCGGAGATTCAAAATCAAATAGATAAGCAAATAGTGGATAATCGTGCCTGTTTGATATATCTCGATAGGGAATTGCATCGCTGTAGGCGTAATCAAACAACAGTCTCACCGGAACGAATTTGTGTTTCGGGAAGCTGGCTTTAACTAATTTTTTGATCTGTTTAATGTAAAGATCGCCAGGGTCAACAAATTCATTTTTCGAAGACAAGCAACTCATGTAAACTTGTACGGTTCCCGGATTCTCGATGGTCCTTTTCTTAACCCTCGTGCTCGGGTGACCAAAAACCCAAATGGTTTCGTCATAAAACACCGTATAATGTTTGGATATCAGCGAAACATAGATGCGCAACGCACTATAGCACCTAAGGTAATCAAACTGGCGTTCAGGAAAAAATTTATAAAAACTGAAGCTTGGAAACTGATTGCTTGAGTTATCCCGCATCTCCTGCCCTTTAAAAGCCTGCTCCAAATCTTGTGCTAACCGAGCCTGCGCTCGATATGTGTCAACACTTAAAACATTGCTTTCACTCTCTGGTGAGGCATCGTTGAAGTTGTTTAAAACATTTACTTTCTCAGCAACGATACGGGATAAGTGACTATAGTTTGTATCTAAATCGGGAGGCTGATTCTTAGTGTTTAACGGAAGACTATCTCGTTGCGGATAATTCATTTTGATAGCTTTATATAGTTCGGCTACAAGACGTGGTTCGTTCATATAATAAATACATATTACAGTAAGAAGCTTCTTAAACAGAATATAAAAGTAGTAGCTCATCGGCAAGTGGCAAAATTTAGCCGGAATTCTATGGTATGCTAATCCACCTCCTGCCCAAATTGCAGCATATATCCGTTATTGTCGTAAATGGCAAATTCGCGCATGTTCCACTCGAAAGTTTCAATAGGGTACACTACATTAACCTGGTCTTTCAGCCGGTTCCACAACTCATCCACCTCGTCAGTAACAATGTAAAGCGAACCGGTAAATGCCGGTGCTGTAAATGGCACGTATACATTCGGCGTAGCAATCATGATTTCGACCTCGCCCGAGTTTAATGACGCCCAGCCCCAATCATCATTGCGCGACTGACAAACAAAGCCTAAAATATTGGTGTAAAAATCAATAGTTTCGGCGAAGTCATTGGTGCGCAACAGCGGGGTGAGGCTTTTAAACGGCATGGCTTGCTGATGGAGTTAAAATAAAGTAGGCTGCTCATCTGCAGTTTTAATATCAACGCTTACGCTGTCACCCACACTAATCAATCCGCCTTGTACAATGCGGGCCGTAATGCCGCCATGCCCGCGCACGGCGTTGTAACCG
>CAXYKR010000053.1:0-11991 GCA_964277815.1 uncultured Mucilaginibacter sp.
CCCACAATACCATCAGGACCATGGTCTTTGTCGGTATCAATGAAACCTTTTTTGTCGGTGCGTACTACGCCCTGGTCGGCAAAATCCCACAAAAAGCCACCTGCCGACAGCGGGTTGTTCCACATCGCTTCCCAGTAATCCTGCAAGCCGGCACCGTGACCGCCATCGTACATGCCGTGCAAAAACTCAGTAGGCATTACGATACTGTGGCCGTTATCGTAGTTACCGATACCATAATTATAGTCGCGGTAATGTTGGGTATCAAAGCCGCCGAAATCTTCCCAAGCGTGTATTACCGGGCGTTGCTGTACATCCCATTTACGGAACAGCGGGTCGAGTTCGTAATTATGACCGCCCTCGTTGCCATTAACCCAAAACACTACCGACGGATGGTTTTCGTCATGCTCCATCATAGCCGCCAGTAATTTAGTACCGGTTGGGGTATCATAATGACCGTGCCAGCCGGCTAACTCATCCAGCACAAACAGACCTAACGAATCGCACGCATCTAAAAAGTGTTCGTCGGGCGGGTAGTGTGACATCCGCACGGCATTCATATTCATGTCTTTGATGAGGTTAACATCCTCAATACTGCGTGCTTTGCTTAAAGCCCGGCCGGTAGTTGGCCAAAATGAGTGGCGATTAATACCTTTAAATTTAATTTTTACGCCGTTTACATAAACGCCATCGCGCTGCTTAACCTCAATGGTACGGAAACCGAAACGTTTGGTAACCGAATGTATCACCTTGCCGTTGCTAACCAGGTTAAATACGGCTTTATATAAATTCGGCTCCTCGGGCGACCACATTTTGGGAGCAGCAACCTGCGTTTGCAGCAATGCGCTTGTATCAGTAACCGAAGCAGTTACTGGTGTGTTGACAGCCTGCCCTACTGCATTGTAAATTTGGACGGTAACGGTGCTATTTACAGGCGCATTTTTTAAGTAAGCATTGGCTTTAAACAAGCCATTGGCCTGGGCATTTAACGTTACCCTACTGATATGCTGTACCGGCAGTGCTTCCAGGTATACCGGGCGAAAGATACCGCCGAATATCCAGAAGTCGCCCTTACGTTCGGCTTCGTTTACAGATTGATTGGCCGAGTGCTTAGCAACCGTAGCCTCGAGTAAGTTCGCCCCGTCAAATTTGAGCAGGGAGGTAATATCATAACTAAAGGCATAATAAGCGCCCTGATGTGTTGAGCCTGCCGGTTTACCATTAATTTTAACTTCGGTATCGGTCATGGCGCCCTCAAACACAATTTTCACCATTTTGCCTTTAAATGATGTCGGTACTTTGAACTTGTACTTATATTGCCCTACTTCTTTACCTCGGGCAGTATCCTTAGCCCAGCCATAATTGTATTTGCCAAAGCCTTGCAGTTCCCAATTAGAAGGTACAGGGATAGTGGTCCACTTACCGGAGTTGCGGCCCGCCGAGCAATAAAACTGCCAGTTAACGGTATGGTCGCTACCCGTGCCCGACAGGTAAAGCTTTTGCGTTTGTTGCGCATAGGTATTTAACCACGTTGTTAACAACAAGCAACAGGCCATTAATTTAAAACCGGTATTTTTAACTACGCCCATGCCTTTAATTACCCGGATTAAATTTTAGCGGATTATCTGTGCGGAAAGGTACCGCAGGCAAACCCGCCTTGTTATAAAAATTAGGCTGAGCGGCCTCATCCCACGCAAAACGGACAGCAACCGGCTTTTGTACCGACGGCGCCGACAGCACCAGTTGGTTATCTTTAATCATTACATTGGCCGGCACAAATTTCTTATCCGACCCTGCAATGGTAAAATAGTTTAATGGCTTACCATCATGACTTACCAAACCACCACCCACATGGTCAAAAGACAGTATGGCTTGGTCGCGTTCTATTTTCATGTCTTTAAATGATGGGCCCGAATACTCCTGCTTGAAACCATACGTTTTGGCCAGGGCTACCAACGCCAACCGGCGGCCAATCTCCCATTTAAATGGTGGGTGAATATTTTTAACATTATCGTTCAAATCAGTAGTCACAACCATGCCGGTGTGAGGCATTTTCAGTAACTGTTCCTGCGCTTCCCTGAATTCAGGCAGGGTTTCGCTCGTAAATTTTTTGTCCTGAGAGTTAAGGTAGGGCGCTAACTGCACATAGTAAAATGGTAGGTTATTGTTAGCCCAGGCATTTCTCCAGCAATCCATCAGCACCTTCATTTTATAGATGTAGCTGGTGATTTCGCCTACGTTACTTTCGCCCTGGTACCACAAAAATCCTTTAAGGGCATATGGTGCTACGGTTTCAATCATGGGATGATAAAACTTGCCTGGGTCGCCATCTACCTTAATATTTTTAAAATAGGGCTCTCGCAAAAAGGCTGCTTCATCAATCCAAGGCTCAATACGGCTACCGCTAACGGCCGACGAAATAATGCCTACCGGCACTTTTAATTCGGCCTGAATTTTTTTAGCAAAGAAATAGCCTACGGCCGAAAACGCACGCAAAGCAGAATCCTGCGCGATGCTCCAGCCGCTGTGAGTGGAGTCGGGTTTAACCTGCTTTTTCCGGTCTACTAAAAATATGCGAATGTTAGGATTATGCGCTCTGTCCAGTTCATCAATAGGCGAATTAGCCGTACTAGTATCCGGGCGGGCCACTTTGCTGTTTTTACGCATCTCATACTGCATGTTGCTTTGGCCGGAGCATAACCATACCTCTCCTACAAGCACATCGTTAAGTACAATTTTATTGGTGCCGCTAATCAGCAGACTTTCGCCTTTGGCAGAGGCCGGCATTGGATTAAGAAATACTTTCCATTTACCATCAGTATCAGCAACGGTAGTTTTTACCTGCTTGCCAAATTTAACGGTTACCTTTTCGCCCACGCTGGCTGTTCCCCAAACAGGTACGGGCTGGTTGCGTTGCAAAACCATGCCGTTGCCCAATATTTTAGGCAAAACAACCGCTGCATCACTCTTAGCAGATAAGCCTAAGCCAATCGCAACGGCAATCAAAAAATATGGTAACCGGCGCTTTAACATTAGTAGGGTTTGGTATTGAATGATTTAATATAAAATGCGGCCTGTTTAACAGGTTCGCCGGCTTTTGGTAAATCGTATTTCTGGTCGGTTGGCGAATCGGCATCCGGGAAACGGCGCACCTCGCCGGTACGGAATACCACCCGGCTAATACTGTTCACCGGTTGAAAAAATAAAGACGGCGATAAATCTTTACCGTTTACATTCAGGTAATAAAAGCGGGTATCTACGTTAAATTTTAGCTTGATGTCATACGCTTTATTAGCCTCGTACTTCATGAAACCTTTATAGCGGTAGCCTGCCTTTGCGGTAAACGTACCGGTCGAATCAAAATTCAGGCGGATAGCAGCCTGTCCCTTTTCGTCCTGAAACTCGATGCTTAGCAAACCAGTATTATTCTGCGCCGGGATCACCGAAAATGCTGTTTCGAGCTTTTTAGATACCGGCACAACACGCTCAGCTTTGGCGTAATCAAAACGGTCCCAGTCTTTTAATGCCAAAGCCTTGGTACCATCGGGGGCTTTATCAATACCCACCGGTGCCCATTGCGGGCTGTAGATATTCCACTTATCCAACTCGTGACCTGCAGGCAGTTGGTTAAAATCTTCGTTAGCTTGCTGGTTAACTACACTGGTTACCGGCACCGGGATAGATGATACCCAGATATCTTCCTTGTTCATGCTATAAGTTACCCAAAGCTTGCCATCAGGCGGCGTGCCGTTGCCCTCAATAATACCACGCACGTATTGCGGCCCATATGATTTATAGTTACCGCCGTAACGCATGGTGGATATCTCGCCGTTCACCAGCAATAAGTTTTTATAATCCAAACCATTATCGCTTACCGAAATAGCCAGTGGCCAGCGGAACTCTGATGGGTTGTAAACCAGTGCGTATTTACTGTCGGATGTGCGTTGCCCCCATATTTTGGCATTGCTGTTTACCACACGCGGTGCACGGGATGCATTGGCGGGCCAGGTTTTACCGTTATCGGTGCTGATAGATGTCAGCGCGTTTTTCCATAAACCTACTACGCGCCCGTCAGGGAGGTGATAATAATTAAACGCCTTATAATCTTTATGTAGTGGGATTAATGGGTCTTTACGGTCGGTTTCCTCCACCCACTGCATCATCATCAATGGGTTGGCCATTAACTCGTCGCAGGCTTGCACAAAGCCTTTGTCTTTGCTTTTTTTGTAAAATGGGTACGAGGTATTGCTCTCGTTCCATTTCGGGTTGTAGTGGATAAAATAAATTGGACCGTATCTGCCATTGGGTAACACCTCCCTAATAACACGACCTATGCCCAAACCATCATTTGGGTCGTCATGCTCATCCAGGCAAATACCGTAAAAGCCCAGTACAAACAACCGTTTAGATTTAGAGGTGTAAAAGCCCATACGCTGGTGCATCACCGAAAACAGGTCTTTTGCTGCACCTTCGTGACCAGGCTTAGTAGTTCCGTCAGGAATTTTATACTGCGGGAAAACCACCGTAGGTTTTGACCAGGTATTGCCGTGATCTTTTGAAGTAATGACCAGTGTTTGCCCCGGCGGCACACTCTCACCCACCTTATCGCTCAGGTATTCTACGTAGAAAGTATTGTTCCAATACGCCAGCATGGGCGCATGATTGTAGGTAAAGCCAAAACCTTCGGCCTGCTCCGGGTGCTCGCGGTTAGCGCGGAAAATCTGCTTGCTATGCACACCCACTACAGAAGTTAACTGCCCATGGTGATAATCAACATTGGAGACGGTGTTACCGGTATAACGCACCGTATCCTGTGCCCACGCGGACGCCGATAAGGCCAGCGCAGCTATAAAAGGTAAAATATGTTTTTTATCGGTTAGCTTCATAAATATCAAATGCAGGCTCAGCTTACTGTTGCCCAATTTCTTTTTGAATATATTTTAACGCTTTAGGCGTTACCTTAAATATAGTTCCGTGCTTGTGGCCTTCAGGCACGCTTACTTGGTCAGATACGTCAGTGAAAGTTTTAAAATCAGTTGTGCGCATGGCACCGTAACGTTTTAAACGGTACGAGTCGTAGTATATCAGCCAGTCTTTACCTGCTTTGGTAGCATTGGGCCCTTCTGAATACATTTCGGTAAAACGCTTGCTGAAATCTTTATAAGGACCTAAGGGCTTATTGGCAAAGGCTACCAAAATATTTCGGTTAGGCCGGGTATTGTCTTTCATTACCAATACATAATCCTGGTAACCTCTTTTTAAAATCTGCGCGTCAATTACACTAAACTGCGGGTCGAGAAATAGTTTGGCAGGCGAAAAGGTTTTAAAATCTGTTGTGGTGGTATAATACAACCGATGATTATTATCCTCGGCCTCCTGCCCTTTCGGAAAACGGTATGGAATGGTTGATGCCCAAACAATGATAAATTGTTTAGCCTCATCATCATAAAATAACTCAGGTGCCCACACATTAACTGTTGTAGGCTCGCTGGCCATAATGTTGATATGCTGCTGTGCCGACCAGTGTATCAAATCTTTAGAGCTGGCGTAGCCAAATCCCTGGTCGCCTTTCCAGCCGGTAGTCCAAACCAAGTGGTAGGTACTGTCCGGGCCTTGTACCAGCGATGGGTCGCGCATTATTTTGTCTTTGCCGGCTTCAGGTTTCAAAAAT
Organism: uncultured Mucilaginibacter sp.; assembly: GCA_964277815.1. Lineage (GTDB taxonomy): Bacteria > Bacteroidota > Bacteroidia > Sphingobacteriales > Sphingobacteriaceae > Mucilaginibacter. The sequence goes on from CAXYKR010000053.1 coordinate 5,669, forward strand.
ACATGGTTCAGGTCCGTCCAATGGTAAGCATCTTTGCTGTAAAGCAGACGTAACCCTGCCGATGCCGGTTCGTTAAACGACGTGAACATAAATATGCTTTTGCGGGATGCACAAGAGGTGATGAGCATCAACAGCCCAAGCAAACTAATCCATATTGATTTTCCTTGCCTCATCATCGCTATATCGCATCCAGTATCAGCACCCAATCGTTACCGTTAGCAGGATTACCGGGCGGATTAAAATTTAAAGTTTTAGCCTTGGCCATCACGGTACCGCCGGTAATTTGCCCATTGCGCGGATTAAACCATGAGGCTTTCACCTTGCTACCGGGCAGTTTAGCGGTGTTAATAGTGAAGTTTTTACCGGTATAGGTATATATAAACGCATATCGAGCGCCGCGGGTAGCCAGCAAATAATTGTAGCGGGCACCTTGCTTACCTGCTATTAAAGACTGGTCAGGCACACGCTCAAAATATGGGCGCGACAACATCAGTTGCTTTAAATACACCATCTGCTTTGCTCCCGGGTCGTTGATCGACTGGTACCAATATTCTTTAGAGCCGTAAGCACTCTTTTTATCAGTTGGCTTGTGCATCTGCATCACATCGTTGTTACCATAGGTGTAGCCACAGGCGCCTGCAAAAACCGACCAGTAGCCATAACGTCTTACATCGGCAGCTTTCCAGCGCGGCAGTTTTACGTCGTGCAAACCGTAAGGAATTTTTTCGTAAGATGGCTCAGCATCCAGGGTTGGCTTTACCGGCGTCTTATTGTAATCTACATTGACATATTTCCAATTATCCTCGCCATATTTTAAATCTTTTTTTGAAGTATCTTGAGCATAAGTACGGTGGCCCGATTGAAAGCAGTTAAAGTCCAGCCAATTTTCGTTATGAAACCAGGTGGATGATTGCGTACGGCCACGTGGGTGGTACGTCATCAATTTATTCGGGTTTTGCTGATGCAGGGTTGCGCCAATGGTATTCCAAACTTCGGTACAATCGCTACCGGCAATGTCACCGCCATTCATCCAGATGACGTTGCTGCGGTTCTTGTAACGCTCGGCTAAAAAGTCGGCATATATCTTTGCGTTTTCAGCGTTGATGTGGCTTTTCTTATCTTTAACTACCGAACCCCAAACCGGTACCAACGCCATGTAGATTCCTTTAGCCGCTGCACGGTCAACAATCCAGTCCACGTGGTCCCAATAATCATACTCGGCGGCATTTTCAGAGTTGTTACCGTTGGTAATATGAGGTTTAGCTAAGTTACTGGCAACCAACGCTGAATCTCCATAGGCATTCACTTCCTTGATATCATGAATCACCATCACCTGGATAACGTTAAACCCTTGCTGACGACGGGTTTCCAAATACTTTTCGGCTTCATCGCGTTTTAATTTCGAAAACAGTAACCAGCCGGTATCGCCCAGCCAAAAGAACGGCTTATTATTATTTACCGTAAAATACCGCTTATTGGGTGATATTTTGATTTCGGGCAAAGCAGCGGGTTCCGGCTTTACAAATGCCAGGCCGATTACTGCCAGTAGTACAATCCCGATAATATTCTTAATCGTCATAAAAAACTTAAATACGCTTTAACCAAAGTACGACCGCACCATTAGTCGGGCTCTGCAAGCCGTTTATCTGATTGCTTTTTATTTTTTTTGCAGGAGACAATGCATTACCTGTTTTTGGGTCAATCCAGGTTACCTGGTAATTGCTCCCGGCCTGAACATCAATAGCCGGTGTTTTACCGCTTTCGCTGTACACCACATATCCTTTACCGGCATCGCCCATTACCCATTGACCTTGAGTTGTTCCGTTTAACTCGATAGCTTTCATCGCTGAAGCATCTGCCAAAAGCTGACTGCTTACGCCTGCCGGAAGGTTAGGCAAAGAACCGCCTGCCATAAACGCCGCCCAACCGAATTTGTCGAAACTATCGCCTGAATAAATCACCGCCTTTTCAGGATATTTTTGACGATATTCATGCACGGCACGGTAAACCTGCTCAAACGAAGTTGCCTTGGGTTTTAACAAGCGGGCATGCTGGCGAGGTGCCAGATTTTGGCCGCCTTGCGGAGCATAAGCTTTACCATCGGCTTGGTAATGCCAGTAACGGATGTCAATCACATCAATGGTTGCTGCCCGTGTCGGGTCGGCTAGGATAGCGTCTTGGACATCCTTGGTAGTGCTCAGGCCAATAATTTCTTTTTTACTTTTCTCTTTTTCCCACTGCTGGATGGTTTCCACCCAAAACTGTACAAAGTGTAGCGGACCGGTAAACTCGGCACCAATAAACTGAATTACCCCGTTGTTATCGGCAAAGTTGTCGAGGTTTTGGCGGATGAATGCCTGATGCAATTTGCGGCGTACCGGATGATTAACATCATAAAACTGCTCGGCCATGAACACGCGCTTGTCGCCGGCAAAAGGTACCGGTTCCGGGAAGCCGGTGTTGTTGATGTTATTAACCGGCCGCCATGGGAAATCAGCATAGTGCGCACCAGCCTCAATGATGTTGTGCTGAAAATAATTTTGATTAATTAAGACCAAGCCTTTTTGGTCGGCCAAATCGGCAAACTGTTTTAAGCGATGCCAGTACCAAGTATTGTATTTAGTTAAATCATATCTGCTTAGACCGTCCCAGGCTACATCCTGACCGCTGCGGGCGAAAGGTAATTCGTAAAAAGGTGCCCAAACATCGCCATCCATCCGGCGGATGCGCTCGTGGTCGTCGCGCCGACGCTCGTACCATAAGGCATAGTTTTGTTCAAAACCAACAATATGGTCTTTTTGCATCCAGCTCACTACGTCGTTCAAATCGTCTGTAAGTCCGGTACCAGCGCGGCCTGGCACCCAGCGGGTAATGGCAGGTTTAGCGGTTTTTTTGAGATATTCAGGGTCAACCGAGCCATTCCACCAGGGCGAATCCTGGCGCATGCCGCTTAATACGGCATTGCCTCTAACCAGCCAGCCATTTTGTACCTTCATCGCCGCAGCCAAAGCAGGTACAGCAGGTGTTCTGTAGCCAATCTGGTCAATAGTTTTTGCCCCGTTAGCATTTGTAGCAATAGGGTCGCGCTGCGGCACTTGGGTAATCCAGTCGTTTATAGTGACCGCCGGACTGACCGAATTAGCCGTCAGTTCTGCGGCTACTTTTACGCTTGGACTGCTTGATGCTTCTGTTACTACTTTTAAGATATCGGCCTGCGCATCCACGTCACGGCCTAAACGTTGTTTAAGCTGGGCGTAATACAAACTACGCGGCTCAATGGTGTTGTTAGATTCGGCCCAGTAACCATCACCGGCAAATTGCGCCCAGGTACCAAAGGCCCAGTTTTGTGCGCCGGGTGGCTGGTAGCAGTCTACGCGGGCAGCGCTGCAATTCCAGAACAGGCTGTTAGCCGTGTTCCAGCCGGCACCCTGGCCGTCTTGTCCGCGGTTTAAAAAGCTTAATGCCTGCCCATCAATGTTCATTACATCGTATAACACACCCGAAGCCCAGCTGTCTATAGGACCACTAAAGCTGTATGATTGCCAGTTTTGGCACTGCACAAAGGCGTTTGGCCCAGGGGCACAGTAACCTACGGCAAAATCATGGTAACCATGCTCGGCATACAAACGCTGAAACATCGTTTGCCCCCCCATGGTTAAAAACGTATTACGACGATAGCCGCCAATTTCTGATACCGGTGCCAACGATTTACAATCCTGCACGGTAATGCGGCTGCCAGTTTCGGTTACAAACACTGCTGAGCCGGCAAAGTGCTCAAAGGTTACCTGTCTTATCCAGGCATCACGCACATCCTCTAAAGTAATGGCCATCCAGCGATGAGCTTCATCTTTTGGATTGGCATTGTTATAGGCAGATGATAGCTTTAGATTTTCGATACCCACATTTTCAATACGCCCAGCCCAAGTGTATGGGCTAATTAATCCGCCTCCAAAAGCGGTATCTAAAGCTGTAGTAAGTGGTGCGTCTACGGTAATAGTGTTACCCGATACGGCCGTCACTTTTCTGTCCCAGATAACATCGCGTTCTCCGGCTTTCCAGCCCAGTGTAGTGATGCCACCGCCAAAGTGGTCGGTTTTCAAAAACTTTATCCATTCTTTGGTGCTTGGCCGGCGTATCTGTATATTGTCGCCAACTTTAAATTTACCACCTGCCGTATGAAACGACATAGCATTTACCGGTACATAAGCATCTGTAATTCTTACAGCATCGGCAACTTGCCTATTATCCTGGCCAAAAACTCTTATTAAAGTTTCCCGGTCGGTACCTGCACCCAGCAGTACAGTTCCATCATTACCCATACCGCTGCCTCGTAACACCACACCTGATGCTTTAATGTGCAAGGCACCATATACCTGATAAGTACCTTTGCTCAGCAAAACAGCTCCGCGGAAACCAGTTTTGTCTACCGGTAAACCCGAGACGTAGTCAATAGCCGCCTGAATGCGTGAGGTAGCGTCGCCGGGTTTAACCGGAACCGTTACTTTCACCGTCACCAGCGGAATGGGCTGCTCAGAGGCTTTGTAACCGCAGTACGAATAATCGGGTATGCGGTCGCCTTTAGCATCAACGCTATAAACCAGTTTGCCGCTTTTATCGGCGGCAACTGGTGGCTGTGGTTTAACGTCTTTGGGCTTATTTTGGCTCCATGCGGGCGCATGCATCAGCATGCACCCCAACATGCAACCAACCAAAATCTTTGCGGTATGTCTGTACTGGCCTGACATGGAATTTATTTCGCTGCAGTAATGCTTTTTTCGCCTTTTGCTGCCAATGAATTTAAGTAAACTTCGATGTTGCTGTAACCGCCGCCGTTTTTAGCCATCTTAGCTGAATCAGAAGCGTCTTTAGGGTTTAAACCGTGTGCTGTTTCCCAGGCATCAGGCAAACCGTCATTGTCGCTGTCTTTATAAGGCATGCCTTTATAATCAGGGTAACCACCTACCTGGCTAATATCGGTAATGATGCCAATCTTGTAAGAATCTAAAGGTAAACGGCGGTGCTCAAACTGCTTTTCAGGCACTTTTACGCCTTCTTTATAGTCAATTTTTCCGGTAGCCACTTGTTTGACAATGCGGGTATCTACCTCATCACGCACCGGAAGTGTTGCGCCTACGTTGGTTAACACAAACTGGCGGGCAGTTTGCGCAGGCATAATTTTTACCGCCGGCATCGGGAACGGTTTGTTCCATTTCATGTAGTCTTTGTACTGGCCGGCATCGTCCATTTCTTTGCCGCCTGGTCCTTCTACCTGTACACCGCCATCCCAGTTATCGGCAGTTACTTTCGGGTAGCCCTGCATAATGTTGCCGTTTACATAAGCCATACCGAACACACGCTCTTTGAGCTTGCTGCGGCCGGTTTCCGGTTTTAATATACGGTGACCAACAGCCTCATTTTTAGGTGTGGCCGGTCCCGGTTGGAAATAGTTATTGATAATGTTGAATTTAGCGGTATAGTCGCCGCCATCCATCGAACGGTGCACCCAGTTAAAAATAACGTTGTTTACAAAGTTATAAATACCGTTCCAGCCGATTGACGGGTTACGACCGGTATTGTCGGCCCAAAGGTTGCGCACCAGCATACAGTTTTCACCGCCGGTAGTGCTGCCAAACGCATGGTTCCAGGTATCTAAAGATTCGGAGTATATACAGTTAGAGATGGTGACGTTAACCGTACCTTTCTTCTCATCTTTGCTGCCATCGCCCGGGTCGAACATGTGGCGGTAGATAGACATGTTTTCGTCCAGGCCCCAGCTTGTAGAGCAATGGTCGATGATGATGTTACCAACCGGGTTACCACCTAATGAGTCGTCGCGACGGCCCACATTGGTTTCGCCACGGCGGAAACGCATGTAACGGATAACCACATCGTGGGTGTTAATCCAAACCGATTCGCCCGCTATACAAACGCCGTTACCCGGAGCCGACTGACCTTCGATAGTAATATATGGGGCACGGATAGTAAGCGGAGTTTTGATGCGGATGATACCGGCCACATTAAACACGATGATACGTGCACCGCCCTGCTCGCAAGCCCAGCGCAGGGTACCCGGACCGCTATCGGCCAAACTGGTTACGACATAAACTTTACCGCCACGACCGCCGAAAGAATGCGCACCACCACCTTCGGCACCCGGAAATGCCAGCATGTCTGATTGCGGCAAATCAGTAGGACGAGAAGCCCAAGGAATGTATGGTTTGCCATGACGCATATCATAATCAACCGCGGTATAAGCTACTTTCCAGGCTGAATCAGACTTACGCTCAGCCTCTTTCATCATAGCATCGCTTTGCGCCTTAATA
>CAXYKR010000054.1:0-5348 GCA_964277815.1 uncultured Mucilaginibacter sp.
GGAAAACATCTACCCCAATGAACCAATTAACCAATTAACCAGTGAACTAACCAATGAACATCTATATCGTCGTGGCTATTGCCACCAATAATGCTATCGGTAAAAATAACCAGTTATTGTGGCACCTGCCTAATGACCTGAAACACTTTAAAGAAATTACCAGCGGCCATACGGTGATCATGGGCCGCAAAACTTATGAGTCGGTGGGCAGACCGTTACCTAAACGTCGTAACATTGTAGTTACCCGGCAGGCTATTGAGATACCCGGATGCGAGGTAGCCGGCTCATTACAGGAGGCGATAGAGATGGGCAAAAGCGACGGAGATTTGTACATCATCGGCGGAGCCGAAATCTATCAGCAGGCACTCCCGCTAACCAATTTTATATACTTAACCATTGTGCATCAGGCCTTCGAAGCGGACACGTTTTTCCCTGAAATCAACCCGGAAGAATGGCTTGAGGTAAGCCGCGAGGACCATCAGCCTCATGACAAAAATCCGCTTCCTTACTCGTTTATTACTTTAAAACGTCGGTAACAACCAACTGATTTATTTTGTTTTATTTAAAACGTTTCCATAACTAAATTTTATTAGATTTGCCGACTTAATTTTAAAGCTTATAAATTAATTTACACATAGACTACACCATGCAAGGTAAAGGGGTTATTAAATTTTTTGCCGTTCTGTTGGCGCTTGTTTGCTTGTATCAGCTATCATTCACGTGGGTAACCAAAAGTGTTGAGGCCGATGCGCGGAACTATGCAAAAGGTAATCCGGAGAAAGAAAAGGCTTATCTGGATTCTATTTCATCGCAGCCGGTTTATCCGCTGTTTAAACACAGCTATCAGTATTGTAAAGACAGAGAATTGGCTCTGGGCCTTGACTTAAAAGGCGGCATGAACGTAACTATGCAAATTTCATTGAGCGAGTTAATCCGTTCACTGGCCAACAATAATCCTGATGTTACTTTTAACCAGGCCTTGCATAATGCCGACGTAATTGCTAAAACCAGTCCAGAAAATTACATTGACATTTTTATGCGTGAGTATAAAAAACTGGCTCCTAACGGTAAGTTAGCGCCTATTTTTTCTACCCAGTCTAACCAAAGCAACTTAAAATTTGACGCCACCAACAGCCAGGTAGAATCTTATCTGCGCGACCAGTCTAACGCGGCAGTTACCCAGTCATTCAACATCCTGCGTAACCGTATTGATAAATTTGGTGTAACTGCTCCTAACATTCAGCAACAAGCCGGTAACCGTATTTTGGTTGAGCTTCCGGGTGTATCCGAATCAAATAAAGAGCGTGTGCGCAAACTGTTACAAGGTTCGGCTAAACTGGAGTTTTATGCCACTTATGATAACCAGGAGGTTTACCCGTTACTGAACAACATTAACGGCATCCTGGCTGCTAAAAATAAATCAACCGCTAAAAAAGACACCACTACTACACCTGCCGCAACCGCTGCTGCTGATACTGCTAAAAAAGGTAATTCGCTGTTGAGTAAAGTAAAACAAAGCGCTTCTAAAGATACTTCTGCTGCTTCGCTTAAAAATAAAGCGCAACTGGCAGAATCCAACCCGCTTTTTGCTGTAATGCAACCAGCTGTTGGCCAGGGCCCGCAAGGTCCGCAATTGCTGCCAGGCCCTGCAGTAGGTATTGCTGCTATTACCGATACTGCTAAGGTTAACAAATACCTGGCAAGCGCTGATGTAAAAGCAGTTATTCCAAGAAACATGAAATTGCTATGGGGTGCTAAACCTGCTCAAGGCAGCAAAGCCCTGCAATTATATGCCATCAAATTAACTGGTGCCGAAAATGGCCCGGTATTAAGCGGCGAAGTAATTACCGATGCTAAAAGCGATTTAGACCAAAGCAGCGGTGGTTACGAGGTTACCATGGAAATGAACTCTGAAGGCGCTAAAGCCTGGAGACGCGCCACTGCTGAGGCAGCTGGTAACCCTGGCGACGAAAACGACAACCGTTCTATCGCTATCGTGTTAGATGATAATGTAGTATCAGCCCCACGTGTAAGCAACGAAATTTCTGGTGGTCGTTCATCTATCAGCGGTAACTTTACCCAGGACGAAACTAAAGACTTAGCCAACGTATTAAAAGCCGGTCGTTTACCAGCTCCTGCCCGTATTGTGTCTGAAGATATCGTAGGCCCATCTTTAGGCCAGGAAGCTATCAACGACGGTTTAATGTCATGTGCGGTTGGTTTGGCCGTGGTATTAGTGTTCATGATTATCTATTACAACAATGCCGGTGTAGTTGCTGACATTGCTGTATTTGTGAACGTATTTTTTTTAATGGGTGTGTTAACCAGCTTAGGTGCGGTGCTTACGTTGCCAGGTATCGCAGGTATCGTGCTCATTTTAGGTATATCGGTAGACGCCAACGTACTGATTTACGAACGTGTGCGTGAGGAATTAGCCGCAGGTAAATCAAAACGCATTGCTATTGCCGATGGTTACAAACATGCCTTATCTTCCATCCTCGACTCGCAGATAAGCAGTTTCTTAACCGGTTTAATCCTATTCATATTCGGTTCTGGCCCAATCCAGGGTTTTGCAACTACCTTAATGATTGGTATCGTAACTTCATTGTTCTGTTCATTATTAATTACCCGCGTGATTTTCGAGTGGATGCTGGACAAAAACATGGATATTAAAGTATCTAATGCATGGAGCGCTAACCTGTTTAAAGGTTCGAACTTTGCCTTCGTAAAAAACCGCTTTAAGTTCTATGCTTTCTCAGGTATCTTCATCCTGGCTGGTGTAGTATCTATGTTAACCAGAGGTTTTGATTACGGTGTTGACTTTCAGGGTGGCCGTACTTATGTAGTTCGTTTTGATAAAAACGTGTCAACTGAAGACGTACACAACCAACTGGATGCTTTGCTTAACCGCGGTACTGAGGTTAAATCTTTTGGTGGCGCTAACCAGGTACGTATCACTACCAACTACTTGATTGACGACAACACTACCGCTGGCGACAATAAAGTAGAAAGCACTGTTCGTCAGGGCTTAGCTAAGATTTCACCAAACTTTAAAATCTTAAGCTCGCAAAAAGTAGGACCTACCATTGCCAACGATATCAAACGTTCGTCTATCTGGACAGTAATCATCGCTATCCTGGTAATATCGGCTTACATCCTGATTCGTTTCCGCAGATGGCAGTTTAGTATGGGCGCCATGGTGGCTACTGCGCACGATGCGTTGCTGGTACTATCATTCTTCTCACTATTCAAAGGTTTATTACCTTTTGCTTTAGATATTGACCAGGCGTTCATCGCAGCGATATTAACCGTTATTGGTTACTCTATTAACGATACTGTAGTAGTGTTTGACCGTATCCGTGAATTCTTGAACCTGCACCATTCTAAAACTGATGACCCATCGGTGGTAGTTAACCAGGCAATCAACAGTACCTTAAGCCGTACCATTATTACAGCCTTGACTGTTATCTTTGTGCTCATCGTTCTGTTCGTATTTGGTGGTGATGTAATCCGCGGATTCTCATTCGCCCTGTTGGTAGGTGTGTGCTTCGGTACTTACTCCTCTATCTGCGTGGCAACACCAATCATGCTCGATTTTGGCGGCAAGAAGCTTAACGCATAATCACATTTAGCATATTTTACTAAAGGCTTCAAAGAACATTTGAAGCCTTTTTTGTTTATACAAACTAAGACATCAACCCTAACCCATAACAGGTACAAAAAAAATGGATGCAAAACAAAATTCTAAATTTCCACTGGTAGTGATAGTAGGCGGAGGCTTTGCCGGCATTGAGCTGGCTAAGCACCTGGCTAAAGAACCCGTAGAGATTTTATTACTTGATAAACACAACTACCACTCATTCCCTCCCCTGCTTTACCAGGTAGCTACCGGTAGCCTGGAGTGTGAGTCGATTGCATTTTCGCTGCGTAAAAACTTTGAAGGCCAAAAAAACCTTCGTTTCCGGGTAGCCGAAATTACCGGCGTAAACCTGGAGAATAATTATATCGAAACCACCATAGGCGAAATTGCTTATGACTACCTGGTAATGGCCACCGGGTCAACCACCAACTTTTTTGGCAATAAGGATATTGAGCATTATGCCATGCCTATGAAAACTATACCCGAGGCGTTAAACCTCCGGTATATGTTCTTACAAAATCTGGAGCAAGCGGTTATTGCCGCAACCCCTGAAGAGCGCGAACCATACCTAACCTTTGTAATGGTCGGCGCCGGACCAACCGGTGTTGAGTTGGCAGGCTCGTTTGCGGAGCTGCGTAACCACGTGCTTTCTAAAGACTATCCTGAGCTCAAAAAGGAAGAAATGAAAGTTTACCTGGTAGACTTTTTACCAAAAGTGCTCGGCCCAATGTCGGAAGAAGCATCGGCCAAAGCTAAAGACTTTTTAATAGGCATGGGTGTTGACCTATTGCTGAATGTTAAAGTAGCAAGCTACGACGGTACCGAATTAAAGTTTGAGGACGGCCGCGTGATACGTACCAAAAACGTAGTATGGTCTGCCGGTGTGATGGGCGTAGTGCCCGAAGGTATTGCCAAAGAAAACCTGGTACGCGGCAACCGTATTAAAACTGATGAAATTTGCCGGGTGGTAGGCACCCAAAACGTATTTGCCATTGGCGACGTAGGCGCTTCTGTAACTGAAGCTACACCAAACGGTCACCCCGGTGTGGCCCAGGTAGCCATACAACAAGGTAAAAAACTGGCTGAGAACTTGGTTAACATTATTGAAGGCAAACCTACTGAACCCTTTAAATACAAAGATCTGGGCTCAATGGCTACTATTGGCCGTAATAAAGCCGTAGCCGACTTAGGTAAGATTAAACTGAGCGGCTTTTTTGCCTGGTTAATCTGGATGTTTGTTCACTTGATATCGCTATTGGGCTTCCGTAATAAAGTTATCACCTTTATTAACTGGTTAGGCAGCTATGTTACTTATAACGGTGGTACCCGCTTAATCATCCGCCGTTACGTACGCGAAGCAGCGCCCGCAGCTGCTGCGGCTGCACAACTGCCAAAAACGGATTGATAGACATATACCTCTTTAACGAAGCGGCCCGGCGCAAATGCACCGGGCCGCTTCGTTTTACTTATCTCACCGAGACTCATCTTTTCAATACCATTTTGTAATGCCTGATACCGGCTTCTTCAAACTCCGGTCCTACTTTTTCAAAACCAAATTTTTTGTAAAGGCCAACTGCAGGTAATTGCGCATGCAGGTAAATGTAATTTGTGTCTGCGGGCAAATCATTCAATACGGCTTTTACTAAAGCCTGTCCTACACCTTGGCCACGATAGCGGTCAAGCACGGCAAAACGCTCCAATTTAATGC
>CAXYKR010000055.1:0-17081 GCA_964277815.1 uncultured Mucilaginibacter sp.
ACCAATGGCTACCAGCGTGGCATCAGGTGCGGGCTGGCGCAGGTAGGTGGTGAGGTCGCGGTGAATGCGTTCCAGTGCCTGCGGGCGTATCAATCCGCGTGAGCCCACGGAGCGTTCGGCCAACTGCAAGCAGCGCAGGCAAATATCTTCTACTACGGTGCGGGTCATGTTGGCGTAGGCCAGCAGTTTATCAGTAGCGTTAGGCTGCTTAAGCCATTTATCTGTTTTTTTGCCGGCCTGTTTTAACCATAAGTTGCCTGTCTCTACCAAGTAGGCCATTTCGGCCACCCGTGCACGCTGAAAAGCATCATCTGTACGATGCATCTCGCGCAGCATAGCATGTGTGGCCTCTAAAACAGCCTCGGCGCCACCTAGCTGTACTGCTGCAAAGCGTATAGCGCCGCCGCTAAAATAGGGTTGCTGGTAGTAGGCATTTGGCGGACCTAGTAGTTCGTCATCCGTAATTTCCAGTCCGGTAAAATCCACCTTAAAACTGGCCGAAGCCCGCATGCCCAGCGGCTTCCAAAAGTCGCGGTCTATGGCAGCCTCTGTCAACCGTTCCATCGGCAATACACACATTTGCCAGCCTTTATGTTGCGGCGATATCCAGTTGGCAGTAACTATAGGCCTGCTTACGTGACCGGCACCGGAGCAGAAGGTTTTGCAACCTTCTAAGCGGTAGCGGCCGTTACCTAAGTCGTGCAGTTTTACGCCGTCGTGCGCCTGGGTATTCCACACGCCAAACAGGTGCTGCACAACAGCATCAGCAAACCACTGCTGCTGTTGTGCTATTGTGCCGTATAACTCAATCAGCAATAGGGCGTTAATGTGGCCTTCGTAAACACGACCCACAGGTAAGCTGGCTTTGCCTATGGCTTTTAATAGCTTTAATAATTTGGCTGTAGAGTTGTATGCTGACGCCAGTGGCTGACCGGGTAAACTGATACTCATCAATCCAGCTTGGCGTAGCTGTTCAAATTCTTCTGCCGGAAAAGCGCTGTCTTCGTCAACATTGGCTGCGTTTCGTGCAATAAATTGAAATGCCTTTGCAGGACTTAAAGTTTTTTGAGATGGTGGAAACATAGATGCCGGACCAGAAGGAGCCCGTTTGTATCAAAAAGCATTTAAGAGCTTTTTTGTTTTCGCCATAGCTGTAGCTTCAACAGTTAAGCCACGAAGTCTTTACGCAACAAGCTCAAAAAAGTAGGTGTGATGCCCAGGTAAGCAGCAATATGCTTTTGCGCAACGCGCTGCTCCAGTCCTGGGTATTGCTTTCGAAACTGACGGTAGCGTGCCTCAGCATTTTTTGACAAATTGGCCGTAATGCGACGTTGATAAAGCTCAAAGCCGTTTTGAGTAAGAATGCGGAAAAAACGTTCAAACTTAGGCACGTTAGCAAACAGCTCTTCTAATCGCGACAAGGTAAAATAAGACACTTCGGTGTCTTCTAAAGCCTGTATAGCGTTGATTGCCGGCTTTTCCTTAAAAAAACTTACAATATCGCAAGCCCACCAGTTTTCTGGATAAAAACAAATGTTGTGTTGTTGCCCAGCTTGGTCGGTATAAAACATGCGCAGGCACCCTTTGGTTACAAAGTAAATTTGGCGGTCAACCTCGCCGGGTTGCAGCAAAAAAGAACGTTTGGTAACGGTTTTTTGCTGCAGCAGTACCAGCGCTTGCCGCTGCTCGTGCGGGTCGAGGTTGATGTGCATGGCAAAATTGCTTAGTATGAGGTGATGCATCATGCAATATACAGCTTACAGTTCGTAGCGCCTGGTCATCAATAATTTTAGGTCGGCTAAAGCATGTAAGCGGTGGGCTTCGGCAATGGTGTGGTACTCCTGGCTTTCGGCAATGGTTTTAAATGCCGAGGCATCCGGATATTCAACTATCACAATTTCATCCCAGGCCTCATTTTCGGGAGCAATAATGCTGGCAATCACCTTGCTTAATAAGGCCACCTTTACGCCTTGTATACCTAAACGGCTCACTACTTCGTTAAACGCCGGAATGTAGTGCTCAAAATAATGCTGCCTGTTGTTAAACTTTACCAGGTTGAGCATCAAGACCGGACCTTTGCCCATTTCTAATTCGGGTATGTTCATGATTTAATTTAAAATGTTAAAAAAATCCTACAATACGGGTGATGCGGTTCTGCTCGTCAAATTCAAAATAGTCCATACCCTCAATATGGTAACCTTCGGGCTTGATGGCCAACCAACGGAAACGTCCGCTGTAGTGATAAACATCGGGTTTGTCTAATACCTTAAATGTACGCGGCCCCATCTGTGCATGGGAGCTTACAACCAAATGGGTAATGGCATCGTGCCCGGTTATGGTGTCGATTAGCTTGTCGGTGTAAGTGGCGTTGGGCGATAAGCACTGCTTCATCTTTTCGGCAATGTTTTCGCGTTCAGTTTCATTCCATGCGCTGGTATAAAGCAGAATAGCTTCTTCAATACTTGGTGTGTTTTCCATAGCTCAAAGGTCGGTGCCCGCAACCACAAAAAAGTTTAACTGGTTAAACGTTTTGAAGTAGATATGAGGTTGTTGAGCGTGACAGGATGATGTACCGATAGCATTACGCAAACACTTTTATCGGTGCGAGCGTTTTTCAGCTTATTGTACTGTCCGTTTTATTTACCATGCCGAATAATAATATACCGCTGCACACCATGCCCGTGCTGCCTTTTATTGCCTCGGACGAGCGTACGGCCTTTGGCGAGCATAGCGCCAATCATCGCATCGATTTTTTTGCAGTCATTTGGTTTACGCAGGACGATGGCGAGCATCACATTGATTTTGAAACACACCCCATCCGTAAAAACTCGGTGTACCTGTTGGGTAAAAACCAGGTACATGCTATCCCTTCTGAGCAGTTGCCACAGGCTAAAGTGATGGTATTTTCTACAGCATTTTTTGAACGGATTGAGGAGCCCTTTTTGCGGCAGCTTTTTTTACCGTTTGATAACGCCGGTATTGTTATTCCTGATACAATCCTGCCATCGCTCGAAAAACTGTTCGACCTCATCTTGACCGAGCATCGTGGACAAGCCGATGTTGACCTATTGCTTAAATATACCACTGCTTTTTTGTGGCATCTGCACCGTTTGGCCGGTAAACAATTTACTTTGGGTGCTGGAGAGGACCAGCGGCTGATAAAATTGTTCCATTTGATGGAAACGCATTACAGGCAAAACCGGTCGGCCGATTATTATGCCAAGCAAATGGGGCTGACGGCTAAACGCGTGAACGAAATTTTGCGCCAGCGGACGGGGTTTACCATGAGCCAGTTACTGAGTCAATTGTTACTCATCGAGGCTAAGCGCGAGATTTATCATCACCGGTTGTCTGTCAAAGAAATTGCTTACCAGCTCGGCTTTTCCGATCAGTCTTACTTTGCCCGGTTCTTTAAAAAGCAAACGGGCTATACGCCTGAACAATTCCGCGAAACGCAGCAAGCAGCAAAAATATCCTGACGACTAGGGGTAGATGTTAAAATTGTGCTAATGTTGGTGCACTTAGTGCGATTGTTAAGCCACTACGGTTCTGAACTTTGTGTTTTAAGCGAAGTTTTTACTTACAACAAGATTAAGATATATGAACAGTTTAGAAAATAAAGTCATCATCATTACCGGCGCAGCGATGGGTTTAGGCTACGCTGCAGCAGTTGAAGCAGCTAAAAGCGGTGCGCTGCTGTCGCTGGTAGATTATAATGCAGCATCGCTCGACAAAGCAAAAGCAGATATTCAAGCTCAATATCCACAGACAAAAATTATCACCCCCGTAGCCGACGTATCAGACGAGGCCGCCGTAAAAAAATATGTAGATGATACGGTAGATGTCTTTGGTCGCATTGATGGTTTTTACAACAATGCAGGCATCGAGGGGCGACAGGCATCGTTGGTAGATTATGATTTGGCAGTATTTAAAAAAGTGGTAGACATTAACTTGATGGGTGTGTATTATGGTTTAAAGTACGTTATCCCGGTGATGCAGAAGCAGGAGTATGGCCGTATTGTTAATGTAGCCTCGGTAGGGGGCATCAGGGGCGTAGCTAACCAAACGGCTTATGTAGCGACCAAACACGCGGTAGCCGGTATCACCAAAAACGCCGCCTTGGAATATGGCCGTCACGGCATACAAACAAACGCCATTGCACCGGGCGCCATTTTAACGCCGATGGTGGCCGAAGCTTTTAAACAGGTAAACCCGGCAGACCCGAAACAGGCAGAAACTGATTACGCCCAGGCTAACCCCACCAAACGCTTAGGTTTGCCTGAAGAGGTTGGCAAGCTGGTGGTGTTTCTGCTAAGTGAAGATTGCAGTTATGTAAACGGGCAGGTGATTGCCATTGACGGCGGTCAGTCTAATGCATACGGTAACGTGTAAATATTTCTGATGCCTTTTTGCTTGATAGCTATGTGGTGACTTATGTGAAAAATATTTATTTGAGCATAAGTCACTTAGCTGATTAAAGGCATTTAATGCGCAAAAACTTGAAATATTATTTTGAATAATTGAATCATCCTGCTATGTTTGCATCCCCAAACGGAACGAACGGGTTGCCAAATCCGGGAGTAAAAAAGGGAGCTTAGCTCAGCTGGTTCAGAGCATCTGCCTTACAAGCAGAGGGTCACTGGTTCGAACCCAGTAGCTCCCACAAAAAAAGCCTCGAATATTCGAGGCTTTTTTGATTTATAGCTATTTGCAAATCTAACCTCGTCGGTATGTTAGGTAATAAACGGTCGTTTTTACGCTTGTTTTGTAGCTTGATAGTTGTTATCTACGGTTGCAGCCAGAAGTTGCATACCGCTAATCGCGCGCTTACCCAATGCCAGCCGGTTTACAATAAGAAGTTTAAAGCTGATGTTTACCAAAATACTGATGTGTTCCCTGAGTATCCTGGTGGTGAGCAAGCTCTTTTAGCATTTATATTAAAAAATATACAATATCCTGAGGCAATAAATCTTCAGGGCTCCGTCAGCTTAAAACTTTGGATAGATACTGAAGGCTATGTCAAAGATTTAAAGATAATTCACAAGCAGCCTCAAAATGATTTAGTTTTAGAACGTGAATTTTTGAGGGTGTTTAAACTGATGCCTCGGTGGGCACCGGGTCAATGTGCAGGTAAGTGCGTGTATACTGAGATGCCGTTTGTAATGCGTATTAGTTTTCAGGATTGAATATAATTTACAAGTAGTATATCGACGTCATTTAAGTAACTCATCTCCCAAATTACAATTGCTGGAATTCCTTTGTTACTTACTGGAGTAATAAGTTCAAATTAAACTTAAACTGGTTAATTAACGATAGCTTTTATTATTGCTGATTACTTACCTTACAGGCGTTTTAACGTAAACCTTATGCAACCTAAAATTTATATACCACTTTTCTTTTTACTGTTCGGTGTTAAGATGGGATTTGGCCAAAGCCTACCAGGCAGTAAAATCGATGTCTCCGCAGCACAAGCCTATTTTAAAGTAGCTTCAGCCTTGCAGCGTGGTATACCAGCGAAAGATGTTCCGTGGCAAACACTTTTTCAAACACCGGTTTATCAAATGCTGATTGTTGGAAAAGCCGTTGATACTACCGTTTTGAAAACAGAAATGCAGCGCGTATACACTTCTATAGGTAATGTGGCACCTGCCAGCGCTACGGCTACCGAAAAATATCACTACGCTTACAAACAGCGCTTGAAGGCGTTGGAGAGTTACATAGGCAATTTAGGCCGGCTAAATGTAGTTGATAGTGTTAAACGTTTGCTGTATCCGTTTCTGCCATCGAGGCTACAGAAAAACGAGAAGTTTCCGGTTTTATTCTATTTAAACTACGGCAGTGCCGATGCTACAGGTTCCAGCGGGTTTGTTGTTAGCGATTTGCTACAGTCATACCGCGTAGACCAATACAAATTTGGCTTACTGGCCGCACACGAAGCTTTCCATGCGGTTGTTTCCGTCGCCTTTCAGCACAAGCTTAAACCGAATGCCAATTATAATGCAGCAGATTTCAATCTTTTATATTTCCTGGAAATTTTATCCGAAGAAGGAATTGCAGACTTAATTGATAAACCATTGCTTTTACAAAAACGGTCACCGCTCTACACCGAAGTAAAGGCGCTGGTTGCTAATGATGAAGTACTTGCGGTAGCATCTATCAAAAAGCTGGATAGTGTTTTAACGCTCGCCAACAGCAACGAAGCTGTTATACAGCAATATAAAAGTTTTTCTGACCTCGCAAATGCATTCGGTAAAAACGGCGGCCATATTCCCGGCCGGTTTATGGGCAACCTGATTATGGCATCAGGCTTACTACCAACGCATTTAGAAAGGGTGGAAGACCCGGTTTCCTTCTTCACGGTTTACAACAAAGCGGTGGCCAACAGCCGTAAAATCTATCCGGTTTTTTCTGAAGAAAGCCTGGCTTATTTAAAGCGTTTGAGCGATAAATACTTTTTAAAGACTGCGGAATAATTCAATCCGTAAAGTTGATTACAAAACTTACGCACTCTTTTTCAACGTAATCACTGCAATCTCCGGCCATATACCGATGCGGCCTTTCAGTCCTAAAAAGCCGAAGCCCCGATTGACATACAAGTAGCGGTCCTTTTGCCTATAAAGGCCGGCCCATTGCTTATAAACGTATTTGATAGGACTCCACTTAAAGCCAAACAGCTCGATGCCGAATTGCATGCCGTGGGTATGGCCTGATAACGTAAGGTGGATGTGCTTATCGTGACCAAGCGTTACGCCCTCCCAATGCGATGGGTCGTGCGACAGCAGTATTTTAAACGCGTTGTTGGGCACGCCAGCTGTAGCTTTATTAAGGTTGCCGTATTGATGAAAGCCGCCTTTACCCCAGTTTTCTACACCTAAAAGCGTAATGAATTGCCCGTCTTTTTGCAGGGTGACGGCTTCGTCTAACAAAAGCCGGAAGCCAATTTCTTGGTGTACCTGCTTTAGTTGGGCCAGATTGGCACACTTGGCTTCGGCAGATTCCCAGCGGATGTAGTCGCCGTAATCATGGTTACCCAGTACCGAAAATTTGCCCATGGGCGCCTGTAACTTGGCAAAGGCTGGTATCCACGGATCCATCTCAGTCGCCTGGTTGTTCACCAAATCGCCGGTGAACAGAATTACATCGCTATGCTGCGCATTAATTAGGTCAAGTCCTTTTTGTACCCCGGCTGCATTGCTGAAACTGCCCGAATGTACGTCGGTAATTTGGGTGATGGTAAAACCGTCAAACGCCTCAGGCAAATCGGGAAACGACAAAGTTTCGCGCCGGATGCGGTAAAAGTGTTTGCCACGGGTAATGCCGAACAATACAATTAAACTTAAAACCGCGGCAATGCCCATAGTTAGCTCGCTCACCCAATGGGCACGCGGCGGAAAGCCGCGAAACAGGCGGGTAATATCTTCAACCAGTAACACTGATACCGAAAACAGGCGCGGCACAAAGGCTAACAGCATCAGCCCCATCAGCCAGGTGATTAGCGATTGCTGCAGGCGCGAGCCCCGGCGTACAAAGATGGCTGCCAACATAAAGCCTATCAGCAGTATATCAACAAGCCAGTAAAGCCAAGAGTAAACAGGGGAGCCGTTAAGGGTTTTGACGGCCTGATAAAAATAAAAGTCGGTTACCACCCAAAGCAGGATGATTAGCGGAAGTCGGTTTGCCATTAATAAAATTATAAGCTCACTCTA
Organism: uncultured Mucilaginibacter sp.; assembly: GCA_964277815.1. Lineage (GTDB taxonomy): Bacteria > Bacteroidota > Bacteroidia > Sphingobacteriales > Sphingobacteriaceae > Mucilaginibacter. Next base: position 7,707 of record CAXYKR010000055.1, read on the forward strand.
TTGCAGGTAAGCTAATAGGGTAGACGATTAAGATGGAAAAAGATTTTAAAGAGAATGAATAATTTTTGGGGTGGCAGACTAATACGACTATATAAAAGTTAGCGTGCCTTATAAGCAAGTATTTATTTAATCCGCTTCCAACATTTCTGTCAATGCATAGTACCATTTTTTATTCTGGGTAACTATGCCGTAATAGTCGATAATCAAATAAATGGTTTGCGTTTGGTTCGGCGCGCTGTAAAAAGTAACGCGGAGCGGCTGCCAAAATAAACCGACATTTTTTACCGAGTAAGCCTGATATACATCATCATACCCATGGTAAAGCTGGGTGATAGATGTTAAAGGAATGCTTAAAAAGTCATCCTCATTATCGCTTTCGCCCTCAATAATCAACTCGGAACTACTCAGGGCAACCAGTCCGCGGTGATGATGCAAGGGGCCGCCAATGCCGGTTAACCCCGACATGATTTTATAGCCGGCAGTCACGTGGGCCATTTCGTAGTCAAAACTCCACATTACCCTGCCCTGCATGATAAACATAGGCTGCATAGCCAAATTTAGCCATTTTAGCTGATTTATGGAGGCAAAACAGATAATTTAACATAAGTATTTGACAGTTTTTATCCGTGTAGGAGGTCCTTTTAATTTGACAATGCTACTTATTTGAATTGACAAACGGGTTTGATAACTTGCTGATGATAAAATCCTACCAATGCCCTATGCGTTACCTGTTTATATTACTCAACTTTTGTTTGATGACATCAATTTTTGCACAACCCAAACCATACGAGGCTACGTGGGCATCGATAGACAGCCGGCCTGCGCCAGCCTGGTTTTCGGATGCTAAGTTTGGCATATTTATACACTGGGGACCGTATTCGGTACCGGCTTGGGCACCTAAGGGCAATTATTCCGAATGGTACCAGTATTGGGTAGAGGGTAAGGCTACCGAAGGGCAAAAAGATTTATACGCCGCCTTTAAAAAGCACCAGGAGCAGGTGTACGATAGCGATTTTTCCTATAGCCGATTTGGCGATATGTTTAAGGCCGAAGATTTTGAGCCCGACGAGTGGGCGAAATTATTTGCAGCCTCGGGTGCTAAATACGTAGTGCTCACTTCAAAACATCACGACGGCTTTGCGTTATGGCCCAGCGCCGAAGCCTCGCAGGCTTTTAATCGCCCATGGAACAGTACCGTGATAGGGCCGAAGCGCGACCTGGCCGGCGATTTATTTATGGCAGTAAAGAGTACCGGCCTAAAAATGGGTTTTTATTATTCGTTGTTTGAGTGGTTTAACCCGCTATACCTGCAGCAGGATAAAAGCCGTTTTGTGAACGAGCACATGCTTCCGCAAGCCAAAGACCTCATAACACGTTATAACCCGGACATTTTGTGGGCGGATGGGGAATGGGAATTAACTGACGAACAATGGAAATCGAAAGAACTGCTGGCCTGGGCTTATAATCACACAAAAAATCCCGACTTGATTGTAAACGACCGCTGGGGCAAAGATACACGCAAGCACCATGGCGGTTTTTACACCACTGAGTATGGCGCCGACTTTGCCTCCGATCATCCGTGGGAAGAATGCCGGGGCATCGGGCAGTCCTTTGGTTACAACCAGAATGAGGATTTACAGGATTATAATTCGGCACAGGCATTGGTGCTAATGCTGGCCAACATTGTAAGTAACGGCGGAAACTTATTACTGGATATTGGCCCAACCGCCGGTGGCAAAATACCGCCCGTGATGCAGGAGCGATTGCTGCAAATAGGTGAGTGGCTCAACGTGAACGGCGAAGCCATTTACGGTACCCGCCGGTGGCAAGTGGCCAGCCAGTGGTCGGCCGGAAAACGTGATGCTAAGCCGGTAGCCGAAGGTGGTTTATCAGGCAATTTTATATTGAAGCAAACCGTAGCACCCGATGCCGGCCACGCTGTAAAGGAGGCATTTTTTACCTATAAAAATAACGAACTTTACGCCATACTGCCGCACTTGCCCAAGGGTAAATTTGCATTGAAGAATATCCCGGTACAAAATAATACAGTTGTAACGATGCTTGGACAGACAAAACAGTTGTTATGGACAAGAAGCAATGGCAATTTAATTATAGATTTTAGCGTATTGAAAGAGGTATCGCCGTCGGTAGCTTACACGCTAAAAATCAGTAATGTGGCGGATGTGAGGCGTTAAACCAGGTATGCAAGTACGGGTGAATGGTGTTAAATTGAAACAAACTAAGCTCTTTTTTTGATTTACTTATATGCGCTTTATACTCCTGTTATGTTTTTTATACTTCATTTTACCGCATAATTTATCTGCCCAGGTAGCAGATAGTGCACGCAAACAGGTAGACTCGTTTCGTAACGCAGCTTTAGACCAGCAGTCTGCCGAGTTGCAGCGGCTCAAAAATGCGCACCTGGCCGACTCGGCACGCGAGCAACAATTACAGCTACAGCTCCGAACGCTGCAATCCACCAATAATCTCAAAAAAGAGGGACTGATAAAAGAATTGGCTGCTTTGCGCTCGGCCGACTCATTGCGGCTTAGCCGGCAGCGCCGTCAGGTAGATTCGCTTCGCAGTATCGTGAAGGGCTTTCCGGTAAAGCCATTTTTAGATACACTATTTTTAATTTACAGCAAGCAAGGCAGTTTTACGGCCGGCGAGCGGGCAGATGCCGTGGTAAACCGCATCCGTAAGTTGCATGACGATTACCAGTTTGCGTCCGATTCGCTGCAAATTATTCCTTCAGAAAATACCGCTGACGTTGTTTACAAAGGCGATTTAATTATTGCAGTTTCAGAACAGGATGCACTTTGGATGAACGAATCGCGCGAACAGCTGGCACAGCAATATAAATCAGCGATTGGCAAAGCCGTTATCAGTTACAAGCAGCAAACCAGTTGGCAAACTTTGCTTAAAGAAACCGGCTTGGCTTTACTGGTTATCGTTATATTGATATTGGTCATTTACCTCATCAACCGTTTATTCCGACGGTTTAGCCGATGGGTTGATTCGCTGACGGGCACTTGGCTCAACGGCGTGTATATCCGTACTTACGAGTTGTTGGATGGTAAGCAGGAGGCTGCCTTTATCAACTCTGCGCTTACCTTTTTTAAATGGGTGGTTATACTGGTGGCCGTGTATCTGGCTTTACCGGTGCTTTTTGGCATCTTCCCCTGGACGCAAAACTTTTCGCAGGTTTTACTGAGTTACATTACCACACCAATCAAAAAAATACTGGCTTCTATCTGGAATTACCTGCCCAACTTTTTTACCATTGTTGTGCTGGTGCTGGTCTTTAGATATGTACTGCGAATTTTCCGCTTCTTTAAAAACGAGATTGAACGCGGCGCCCTAAGTCTGCCGGGTTTTTATCCCGACTGGGCCAACCCTACGTACCAGATTATCCGGGTGCTTATCCTGGCTTTCATGCTCATTGTTATTTTTCCGTACATGCCAGGGTCAGATTCGCCTATTTTTAAAGGCGTGTCGGTGTTTGTGGGCGTGTTGTTTACCTTCGGCTCGGCCGGGGCGTTGAGTAATGTGGTAGCCGGACTGGTACTTACTTACATGAGGGCCTTCCATAAAGGCGACCGGGTAAAAATAGGAGAGGTGAATGGCGATATTATTGAGCGGTCGTTGTTGGTAACGCGTATTCGTACCACCAAAAACGAAATTATTTCCATCCCCAACTCAACCGTAATGAACAGCCATACGGTAAATTACAGTAGCGATGCGCCCGAAAAAGGTTTGATTTTGTACACTAACGTCACCGTTGGATATGACATTGAGTGGCGCAAGGTTTATGACTTGCTCACCGCCGCTGCTGACCGTACCGAAATGGTGGAGAAAGACCCGCCGCCCTTTGTGTTGCAATTGAGTTTGGACGACTATTACATTACCTATCAACTTAACGCTTACACCAAACAACCCAATAGGCAGGCGGCCATTTACTCCAAGCTTTTTGAGAATGTACAGGATGTATTTAACGAGGCGGGTATAGAATTGATGTCGCCGCATTTTTATGCGTTGCGCGATGGGCATGATATCAATATCCCTAAATCATACCGCCCGGCTCAGGAAGGAGCGAAAGCTATACAAGTTAAGATGGATGGCGACCGTAAAAGCGATGCAAAGTAAAATAGCGTAAGCGTTACTTAACATTTGGCCTGTCAGACAAACTAAGTAATAGTTCGCTTCAGAACAACTGATGTTCGTTTACGTTACAGTTAATTTTTTATGTAGATGTACAAATATTTGTGTTTGAGCAACTTATAATATCGGAACGGTTTTTAATTGATGTTTGACGGATTGTTTTAATTTCACATCGCCATGCTCAAAAATCAACTTAAAACCGCCATCCGTAATATCCTAAAAAACAAAGGTTATTTTGCTATCAATGTATTTGGTTTGGCTGTAGGGCTGGCTACTTGTTTGCTCATCAGCATGTTTGTTCTTGATGAATTGAGCTACGACCGTTACAACGCCCATGCCGACCGCATTTATCGCATCAACACCAACGTGCATCTTAACGGTACCGAAACCAAAATGAGCCTTACACCAGGCGCCATGGCGGATGCCCTGAAAAACTTTCCGGCGGTACAGCAGGTCACACGTTTGCGTGCTTACGGCGATAATGGCTTGCTGGTACGCAAAGGCACCGAAACACTGAATGAACATGATGCTTACCTGGCCGACCCGACAGCTTTTAACATGTTCGATCTAAAAGTATTGGCAGGAGATGCCAGGAAAGCGCTTACACAACCATATTCGTTGGTTGTATCACAAGCTATCGCCCTGAAATATTTTAAAACCACCAATGTAGTGGGGCAAACGCTTCGCTTAAATAATACTGACGACTATAAAATTACTGCAGTAATTGAAGACATGCCGCGGCAGTCGCATGTGCACTTTAACTTTTTAAGGTCGATGTCGAGCGTAAAAGATGAGGACGCTAATTTTTGGCTCAGCAATGATTATGACACTTATGTAATACTGCGGCCAGGTACTGATGCAAACCAGCTGAATACTTATTTACAAAAGATACTACATCTTTACGCCGAGCCGCAAATACAGAACGCCTTTCACGCCAGTCTGGCCGACATGGCCAAAAAAGGCGATTACCTGCAATACTCAACTATTCCGTTAACATCCATTCACTTGCATTCCGATTTTGATAAAGAGCATGAGCAACCTGGTAACATTGTTTATGTATACACTTTTGTGATGATTGCCATATTTATTTTGCTGCTGGCTTGCGTAAACTTTGTGAATCTATCTACTGCCCGCTCGGCGGGCCGGGCTAAAGAGGTGGGCGTGCGCAAAGTGCTGGGTTCGGCAAAAGGCAACCTGATTATGCAGTTTTTAGCCGAATCCGTATTAACAAGTTTAGTGGCTTTGACAGGAGCTTTAGTACTGGCATGGTTGTTTTTACCTTACTTTAATCAATTGTCGGGCAAGGGTATTTCCTTGTGGAGTTTGGCGCATCCGCTGCCCATGATTGTTCTATTATTGATTACTGTCATTATTGGTACCCTTGCCGGGCTTTATCCGGCGTTTTATCTGTCGGCTTTCGAGCCGGTTAAGGTGCTAAAAGGGCGTATTGCATCAGGTTTTAAAAGCAGCTGGCTGCGTAACGGGCTGGTAGTGTTTCAGTTTGCCACGGCCATTGTGCTGATGATTTGTACGGTGGTAATTTACAACCAGTTAAACTACATCCGTAATAAAGATGCCGGTTACGACCGCGAGCAGGTAGTAGTCATTAACAATGCCTACGCACTGGGCGAGGGCGCCAAAGCTTTCAAAAACGACGTATTGCAAATGCCCGGTGTGGTAGCCGGCACACGTGCATCTACGTTACCTACCTCTAAAGAAATAGATTGGTCTACCAATGCATTTTCTAAAGATGCAACCATGAGTGCTAGTAAATCTTTTGTGTTTGGCGACTGGCAAATTGATACTGATTATCTAAATACATTAGGCATTAAAGTATTGCAGGGGCGTGGCTTTTCTGCCCAAATGCCAACCGACTCCGGCGCCGTGTTAATTAACGAAACAGCTGCCCGCATGCTGGGGCTAAACCATCCGTTGCAGCAAAAAATTTACAAGTCGTTTGGCGACAGTTATACGGGTGGGCTTACGATTATCGGAGTCATCAAAGACTTTAACGCCGGCTCTATGCGCCATGCCGTACAGCCGGTGGTGTTTAGTCTGAGCAAAGGCGGCGGCAGGTTTGCTTTCCGTGTTAAGTCAAACCATTTGAACCGATTGCTGCAGCAAATAGAAAACCGCTACCATGCGGCCAACAGTGCCATGGCCGGGCAGCCATTTGTTTATTCGTTTATGGACGATGATTTTAACAAACTATACGAAGCCGACCAGCGCACCGGCCGCATATTTACCACTTTTGCCGGCTTCGCCATTGTGATAGCCTGCCTGGGGTTGTTTGGCTTAATCACATACGCAGCCGAACAACGGTCGCGCGAGATAGGCATACGCAAGGTACTTGGCGCGTCGGTAGCAGGAGTAACGGCCATGTTATGCACCGATTTTATGAAACTTATTTTGATTGCCGTAATTATTGCCATACCTATTGCCTGGCTGGGTATGCAAACCTGGCTGCAGGGTTTTGCTTACCGTACCAGCATCCATTGGTGGGTACCGGTAGCAGCCGCAGGAGCCTCGCTGCTTATCGCTTTAAGTACGCTGAGCTATCAGGCCATCAAAGCGGCTTTGGGTAATCCGGTTAATGTTTTGAAGAATGATTGAGGTGTTATTGATGAATGGATTAATCGAAAGATTGAATTGAGGTCCTGCGGATTTTTTGTTCATGGTAATTGACAAGCGTAATTTAAGCATTACAAACATCGACATGCCTGTAAGTAACCTTTGTTTTTAGGCTCTTAGAAAAGAGAAATAAGTTGTCACCCTTCGCATAACTACTGAACTGTAAACTGTTAAAACTGCTGTCGTATGCCAGATGTTACCTCAATTAATGGATAACAGCATACCTCAACAAAAACCACCAGCCAACGCCAGCGACCATTTGGCCAACGAACGCACTTTTCTGGCTTGGATACGCACCAGCATTGCACTCATGGGTTTTGGCTTTGTGGTTGTCAAATTTTCGTTATTTGTTAAACAGATATCATTTGCTTTGGGCGAGAAGGCTGCCATTGTAAGCAAAGGGTTTTCGTCGGCTATTGGCGTGGTGCTGGTTGCCGTGGGGGCTATGCTGGCCATATTAGCTTATTTGCAGTACCGCCATACACAACAGCAATTATTGCAAAAAACGTATCAGCCCAATAATTTGCTTTCTTTTGCACTTACGCTGGGCATGGTGCTGATTAGTGGCCTGCTCATTTGGTATTTGCTGCCCGGATTACGTTAACAGAGTTTATAAAAACGAGAGCTTTCTGATATCTTAGCCTTGCCATGTTCGATTTTCGTTTACAAGTATTTTATACCGTAGCAAAACGGCTCAACTTTACCCGTGCCTCGGCCGAGTTGTTTATCAGTCAGCCGGCGGTTACCAAACACATACGCGAATTAGAGGCGCATTTTAAAACCACCTTGTTAGAACGCAGCGGTAACCGAAAAATTAAATTGACGCCCGCCGGTCAGCTATTGTATAAATACGCTGAGCAGTTGATGGCTACATACAACGAGCTTGATTTTGAGATGAACCAGTTACAAAGTCAGCACTCCGGTAGTTTGCGTGTTGGTGGAAGCAATACCGTGGCTCAATATGTGATTCCACCTGTACTGGCACAATTTCATGAAAGATTTAGCGATGTTAAAATTAGTCTACTAACGGCCAACACTGAGCAGGTTGAGCAGGCCGTTTTAAATAAAAATATTAACCTGGGTATTGTAGAAGGCATACATCGTAACGCGCAGTTAAAGTACGAAGCTTTTTTAAACGACGAATTGGTGTTGGTTTGCAGCGCTGCTAATAAAACAGTCAAGACGGAAACTATAAAACCCGAATTACTCAAAACGCTGCCGTTGCTACTACGCGAACCCGGGTCGGGTTCGCTTGATGTGATTGCTCATGCGCTCAAACCGCTGAATATCCAGTTGTCTGACCTGAACACAGTTATGCAGTTAGACAGTACAGAAAGCATTAAATCCTATCTTGTAAACAGTAATTGTTTTGCGTTTTTGTCGGTGCATGCCATTTTGAACGAACTTAAAACCGGGACGCTTAAAATTGTCGATATCAAAGATTTAACAATTACCAGACCTTTTTATTTTGTGCAGCCGCACGGACAGCTATCGGCCTTGGCTACTCTGTTCAGAAGATTTTGCGAGCGTGTTAAGAGTTGAGTCACCAATCCTGGCTGCAGCTTTATCAGAGTAATCAAGTTGGAAAACTTAACGGGCAGTCCACCTGTTGCTTAAGAAATATCATTGATGCTATGAAAATATCGAAATATCTGCATTCTTGTTTGTTGTTTGAGAAAGAAGGTTTTAAGTTACTGGTTGACCCCGGCATGTTTACGTTTGCCGAAGGTTTGGTTAAACCGGAAATGTTTAATGACGCCTCTGCCATCATCATTACGCATAACCATGCTGACCATCTGGATACCGAAAATTTAAAAAAGATATTGGCTGCCGGAAAAGCGGAGGTTTACGCCAATAACGAGGTAAAGCAGGAATTGGAAAAGGCAGGTATCGAAGCCGTTTTGCTACGCGAAGGTACGCTTAAGATTGGTCCGTTTAAAATTGAAGCCATCAGCGTGGTACACGAGCCCCTGCTGGATGCTCCGATTCCTGAAATGACCGCATTGGTGATTGATGACCGCATTCTGCATCCGGTAGATTCTTTTGAAGAGAAGTTGTTGCAGTACAAAGACATCGAACTGTTATTGCTGCCCATCATGGCTCCCTTTACCAACGAAATTAAAGTTGCCGACTTTGCTGACCGGCTGCAGCCTAAGCAGATATTGCCCGTGCATGATGGTTTTGCCAAGCCATTCTTTGTAAAATCGAGGCAAGCCAACTATGCTGCGCATTTTGAAAAGCAGGGCATCAATTTTCACCCGTTGACAGAGCCGGGAAGTTCGATTGAGATTTAAGTTCAAGGTAAATTAGTCATCATCAATAACCTTAACTTATTGATGATGACTATTCGTGATAAAAATCAAGTGCCGGTTTGATGCAACTTTGAGTATTAATTCTTCACGAAATGAATACTCAACAAGCTTATACCGCATCTGATTTGTTACTGCCGGTAAGTCAGCATGTACAAAAAACAATTTTTATTATTTGTGTTGCCCTTTGCCTCACGCCTTGGGTAAGTCTGGCAATGGCGCTCCTGGCCGGCATTGGTGTTGCACAGCTAACCGGCCACCCTTACATTTCGCT
>CAXYKR010000056.1:0-4598 GCA_964277815.1 uncultured Mucilaginibacter sp.
CTTAAAGGTTTGCTTTAGGCCATCAGGCAGCACCAGGATGAGCAATCCGAAAAGAGCGGGTATAAATATGAAGAGTGTAAGTATGTTCATCAGGTTCAGACCAGAAATTTAATAATAAACAGGGTGAGCATCAAAATCAGCATGCTGTACAGGTAGTACTGCACCTTACCGCCCTGAAAGCTGCGGAAGAAACTGCCGATACCCTTAACTACCTGCGTAATGAGCAATAAAAAGCCATCAATGATAAAGCGGTCGACCCAGGCACTCAGCTCTGCCAGTAGTTTACCTGCACGGGTTAATTGGTGTATCAATCCGTCAATAATCTGGCGGTCAATCCAAAACAGGCCTTGGCTAAACGCCACAACGGCTTTCACAACAACCTGCTGATAAAAGGTATCGATATACCAATGGTGATACGACAACTTGAACAGGAAGCTTTTTTGCGAGAAAACCAGTTTGCGCTGCTGGATGTAAACGGCATATGCCCAGTACATTACAAAAACGCTCATAACCAAAACAAGCGTTGGTATGATAGTGTGGTACACATTCTCACGAGCGAGATAATTAATAGGCAAAAAGCCTTTAAACAACCACGCATGTTCGTACAAAAACGGATTCCAAGAAAATAATGGAAATAACGAGCAAAGCGCGAGCAATATCAGCGGTAAGCGGTATGCCCAGCTGCCGTCGCTGACATGTAAGTGTATGTCGGGTAATATCTCTTTCAGTCTAAACTCTCCGAAAAACACTTTGATTATTAACCGGGCCACATAAAAGGCGGTTAAGGCGCTAGTTAGCAAAATACCAACCGGCAAAATTTCGCAGTACCAGGCACGTGATTCGGCCCACTCAAAGGCCTGGATTAAGATACCGTCTTTAGACAAGTAGCCCGAAGTTAGCGGTATACCTACCAGCGCCAGGCAGCCAATCACTGTTGCCATAAACGTAATCGGCATCTTTTTGCGCAAGCCGCCCATGTACAGGATATTTTGCGGGTCGATGTCTAACTGGTGCTCATCCTTGATGTGCTGCACTTCGTGGATGATAATACCGGCACATAAAAATAACAGGCATTTAAAAAAAGCATGGGTAACTAAATGGAATAGCGAGGATGCATAGGCATTAATACCCATGGCCATAATCATGTAACCCAACTGCGAAATGGTAGAATAGGCCAGTATGCGCTTTAAATCGTTTTGGGTAAGGGCGATGGTTGCCGCCATAAACGCCGTAAAACAACCGATAATGGCCAGGATATCCAACTCAGCAGTGTTAAATAACGGGTATACCCTGCCCAACAAAAAAACACCTGCCGCTACCATAGTTGCCGCATGAATTAAAGCCGAAACCGAGGTAGGCCCTTCCATAGCATCGGGCAGCCAGGTGTGCAACGGAAACTGAGCCGACTTAGCCGCTACCGCCAAAAACACTCCCCCAAAGGCAATATATTGCCACACCGCAGGCAATTGATGAGCAGGCGCCATCCATAAACCATTGCGCATAAACGAATTGAACACCAGCCCATTTTGGCCAAAGAGCAGTGTTAAATCAAATGTGTTGTACTGTACAAACAGAATAATGATGGCGCTCAGCAAACCAATATCACCAATGCGGTTCATGATGAAGGCTTTTTTATTGGCTTTTACAGCACCATCGCGGGTAAACCAAAAACCAATGAGCAGGTATGACGAAAAGCCCACCAATTCCCAAAAAGCATATAGCATGACAAGATTATTAATCACCACCAATGCCAGCATGCTGAAACAGAAAAAGCTGAGATAAGTAAAATACCGGTTTTGTTCAGCCGCTTTAATATACGCTGTAGAATAGATGTGAACCGGCAAAGCAATGGCGGACACCAGCAACAGCATCAATGCCGAAAGATTGTTAAACAGCAAACCGGTATAAACCGTAGTACCGCCAATGGTAAACCAGGCTTGTTGCACCGACCACTCCCCTGCATTCCAAACCTTGCTAAAAACGAAACCAGCCAAAATGAGGCTGCCCAGAATAGCCAGCACCGACAGCCAGCCCGACGTCTTGCCGGTTTTGCCGGGCAGCAAAAAGTTAACGGCAGCCGCCCCCAAAGGCAAACCAGCCGCCAGCAAAGTGCAGGTTACAACTACAGAATCAATATGTGGCGTGGTAGAAGTCAACTCAATCTTTTAACTGGTTAATTTTTCCGGGGTCGATGGTGTTATAGCGGCGGTACACGTTGAGCACAATAGCCAGTGCTACCGCTGTTGTTGCTGCCGCCAGCACAATGGCAAATAACGCAAAGCTTTGCCCGCCGTTGTTAATTTTGTCAAACTTGCCAAAAGCCACGAGGTTTAAAATGGCGGCATTAAGCATCAGCTCGATGCCAATCAATATTTGTATCGCATTCCGCTTTGACAGTATTACATACAAGCCGATGCTGAACAGCGCAGCACTAACCAGCAAGTAATGGGTAAGCGTAATCATGCGTCGGCTTCCTTTCTCGACAAATGGGCTGCTCCTGCCAGGGCCATCAGCAATAAAATGGAAATTACCTCGAACGGAAGCAGGTAGGTCGTCATCAGGTTAACACCCAAGTGATTGATGGTCACGTCCTGCGGTGTAAAAACGTTCTGGTTGGCGGCAGCTTCCTGAAGCCATGGCGCATCATCAATGTGGGCGTGCAAAAACACGTAAGCTAACAGGCCAAAAAAAGCCACTGCCACCAGCATAGCCGGTAACTTATTAACTGCAATAAGACGGTTGGTTTGCTGCGCTAAAACGGCCAGCGATTCGCGGCCAGACAGCATAAAGGCAAACAAGATAAGCACCAATATACCACCCACATACACCACGACCTGCGTTACCGCTACAAAATCTGCCAACGACAACACGTACAAGCCAGCCAAAGCAAACAGCGTAGCAAAAAACATAAACACCGAGCGTACCAGGTTTTTACTGGCCGCTACATATACAGCCGACCCAACAGCAATAATAGCCATCAAATAAAACATCACGGTTACCAAACTCATGCGCCACCCTCCTTGCTTTTCAGGGCTGCCTGTTTGGCGGCCAGGCGTTCGGCCTGCTGTTTTTCAAACTCTTCCTTTTTCTCGGCTACCAGCTCGGGGCTCATGTCCGAAAAATGGTAAGTCAAATCACCTAATTGGTATACCGTACGGTCGTATTGATTAGTCATGGTGATGCACTCAGTTGGGCACACCACGGTGCATAAGCCGCAGTACAGGCACTTGGCCATATCGATATCAAACTTGGCCGCATACAATCGTTTGGTCGAGCCGTCCGATGTTTGACCTATGGCCTGCGTAGCTTTGATGGATTCAATGTCGATACAATCCACCGGGCAAATCTTAGCGCACAAATCGCACACTATACAATCGTCTATCTCTACTTCTAACTGGTAGCGGCCCACTTCGGGTACCGGCAGTTTCTGTTTGGGATATTGTATAGTGTTGGTACCTTTTTCAATACTTTCAAAATAGTTTTCGGCTTTTACGGGCACAATTTCGCGCTTACGCTTACCGCCAAAAAAATGGCGCAACGTAAGCAGCATGCCTTGGCAAGCCGTTACAAAACCTTTATATGTACTTTTTAACAACAATCTTTTTATATTATGAAAGCCGCTATGCGGCAACCCATTTAATTAAATTTTGAAGCCCAGCATTACTGCGCCGTGCTTTACATCACCCATAACCGCCATATGCCCGATATTACCATACATAAAAATGCCAGCGGTGTAAGCACCTTCCAGCATAAATCCATCAGTTTATCCACCCGCAGGCGTGGCAAAGTCCAGCGTATCCAAATCTGAACGCCAATCAGCAATAATGTTTTAACAAACGTCCAAATAATGCCCCAAACAATGCCGGTCGTCCAGTCGGCTAATTTTACCGAGCCCATGTTAGGCAGTGGCGTATTCCAGGCACCTAAAAACAATATAACGGCAATCATCGACACCAAAAACATCATCGAATACTCGGCCAAGAAAACGAAGCCAAAATTCATGCCGCCTAATTCGGTGTGGAAACCCGCCACCAGTTCCGACTCCGCTTCCGGAATGTCAAACGGCGCGCGGTTACTCTCAGCCAGTGACGATATGAAATATATCACAAATGCCATCATCAAATGCGGAGCCTGAAAGATATTCCAACTCAATAAACCACCAACATGCGTTACATCAACCAAGCCAAAAAACTTTGCAGTTTCGGTAGTTAAAATACCTTGCTGCAGGGAAATCTGTTGTAAATCGAGCGTGCGGGTAATCATCACGACTGCAATAAGTGCAAAGCCCGCCGGAATTTCGTAGGAAATAATCTGCGCAGCTGACCGCATCGCACCCAAAATAGAGTACTTGTTGTTTGAGCCCCATCCGGCCATCAATATGCCCAACGTTTCAATAGATACGATGGCAAACACATAATATAAACCAATGCTGATTTTAGACGGCACCACACCCGGCGCCCAGGGCATGCAGGCAAACCCCATGTATACCGATACAAAAATGATAATGGGCGCCAGTACGAACATCACTTTATCGGCAGCCTGCGGAATAATAGATTCTTTTTGCAGCAGTTTGAGCGCATCGGCCAGGGTTTGCAGCA
>CAXYKR010000057.1:0-7150 GCA_964277815.1 uncultured Mucilaginibacter sp.
TGCCGAGCCCGAACCTACGTTAGGGAATATGGGATTCCGCTGGTTTCTTACCTATTCAACCGTGTTAATCCTCATTCATCATTTTTTTCTTTTCTGCCTCGAAGTTTTCAGATTTTCTGAAATACAATATACTTTATTACGTTTCTTATCCAGTTCACTATTTACTTTATTTTTGATTTTAATAACCAGCTTTTTGTTTTACAGAAGGAAAGAACGTTAAATGAACAGCTATTTTGAGCGACGCTACGTAATTACCGGCATTTTTGTGACTATTGCCTTGATACTCTTGGGGCGGTTGTTTTACATACAAATTATAGACGACCGGTACGCCTTATTTGCCGGTAAAAATGTGCTGCGGAAAAGTGTTATTTTCCCGGCCCGAGGCCCCATCTTAGACCGTAACGGAAAAATACTGGCGCAAAACCTGCCGGTGTACAACGTATTAGTAACCCCAAAGCGCATGCAGCCCTTTGATACCCTGGAGTTTTGCAAAATGATAGGTATTGATAAGGCCGGCTTTGACAAAAGGTTGGCCAAAGCCAGAAAGCATTCTCCATATTTAGCCTCCATCTTTGAAAAACAGATATCCGTCGAAAAATATGCACCTCTGCAAGAGCGTTTATCTGAGTTTCCGGGCTTTGATGTAGAAGCACGTACCGTTCGCACCTATCCGGATTCGGTGGCTGCACACTTTTTAGGTTTTACCGGCGAAGTCAATGAGAAAAGGATAGCCCAATCAGGTGGCTTTTACCGCCAAGGGGATTATATTGGTATTTCCGGTGTAGAGCGGTCTTTTGAAGATGTTTTGAGAGGTCAGCGCGGTGTAACCTACCGCATGGTTGACTCTAAGAACGTAGAGAAAGGTTCGTTTGCTAATGGCGCTTTAGACACCGTGGCCATCGCCGGTGAACCTTTAACGTCATCGTTAGATATACGCATCCAAAAGCTGGGCGAAAAATTGATGCACAATAAAGTTGGCAGTATTGTAGCCATAGAGCCCTCCACCGGCGAAATATTAGCTTTTGTGAGTAGCCCCACTTATGACCCTAACTTAATGGTAGGCCGTGAACGTGGCAACAACATGATGAAAATGTATAATGACCCTTACAGGCCCATGCTTGTAAGACCTATACAGGCAACCTACGCTCCCGGCTCTTCATTTAAACCGTTAGATGCGCTGATTGCACTGCAAGAGGGTATCATTACACCACAAACTACGTTTTTCTGCCCGCATTACTATCAGGCCGGTAACCACCGGGTTAATTGCGAACACTTTGATGGCGTTACCGATTTGCGCAAAGGCATAGCTCAATCATGTAATACGTATTTCTGTAATGTTTTTGACCGTTTGATGAACGCTAATGGTGCCAAAAACATTCGTCCTACACTTACCAAGTGGAAAGGGCAAGTCAATAAATTTGGCTTCGGCGTAAAATTGGATGTGGAATTGCCTTTCGAGTATCGGGGCAACGTACCTACCCCACTTCACTTTGACAAGGTATTTGGCAAAAACAGGTGGAGGTCCAGCTCCATTATTTCATTAGCTATTGGCCAGGGTGAGTTATTAGCTACACCATTGCAACTGGCAAACGTAGAAGCGGTTATAGCCAACCGTGGCTTCTTTTACAAACCACATCTGATTAAAGCCATTGGTGATAAGAAAGTAACCAACGCCGAGTATACGCAGAGAAACGACGTAGGCATCGACCCGCAATATTTTGAACCGGTAATAGATGGCATGCAGGATGTAGTTGACCACGGTACTGCCGCTGCATCGCGCATACCAGGCATCGTGATGTGCGGCAAAACCGGTACGGTGCAAAACAGTCACGGTAAAAACCACTCTGTATTTGTAGGCTTTGCCCCTCGCGATACACCACGTATTGCGATAGCTGTGATTGTTGAAAACGGCGGTTACGGTGCATCCTGGGCAGCGCCTATTGGCAGCTATATGATTGAGAAGTATTTGCGTAATGCCATTACCAGACCTAAAGCACAAGTTGATTACATCATCAATCATAATTTATTACCTCCGCCACCGGGTTGGAAGCCGCCGGTTAAAAAGCTTTCCAAGAAAGACAGCTTATTGGTTGACAGCTTGCATAAAGACGGCTTTAAAAAGAACTGGAAGAAAATAGACAGTATCAAACGGCATCTTAAAAAGCATCGTATAGATACGTTAAAACGCGCTGTCGAATTAAAGTCGGCCTCCCGACCGGCCAGGCACGATAGCAGCCGGTATAAGTTAGTTGCTTACCAGCCTAAACGTAAAGAGGATGAATAACAACAGACGCAGCTTCTTTTTTAACGTAGACTGGGTAACGGTGCTCATTTACCTGGCCCTATGTACTATCGGCTGGTTTAACATTCATGCGGCTGTGTTTGATGATTCGCATCCCAATCTGATTGATTTAGAAACACAATACGGTAAGCAGTTTATTTTCATCATATCGGCCGTTGTTTTGGGCGGCGTTATTTTGCTGCTGGATAGTCGCTTTTTTATAAGTGTAGCGCCGGTTTTTTACGTCGTCACGGTATTGCTGTTGATGGTGGTACTGGTAGTTGGCCGCAATGTAGGCGGTAACCAAGCCTGGATACCTTTAGGCAGTTTTAAGCTACAACCATCAGAGTTTGCTAAGTTTGGTACGTGTCTGCTGCTGGCGCGTTATCTGAGCGGTATTAATATTCGCATTACAGAGTTAAAATCCTTTTTTATAGCGGCAGGTATCATTGCTCTGCCTATGTTGCTTATTATGCTGCAACCGGATACCGGGTCTACTCTGGTGTTCTGTTCGCTCATTTTTGTGTTGTACCGCGAGGGACTGTCGCCTTACTTTTTAATTATTGCGGGCTTATCTATCGTACTATTTATTTGTTCGTTGCTTTTCAATCAGCTTTATGTTATAGGCGTTTTAGTTGCTTTAACGGTAGCAGGTATCTTCTTATTCCGATTAAAGCGCGAAACGATTGTTGGTTTGGTAGGCGGATTGGTGCTTGCTATTGGCTTTATTTTTAGTGTTAATTTTATTTATAAAAATGTATTGCAGCCGCACCAAAAATCTCGTATCGATGAGCTTTTGGGTATCTCGAGTGATATCAGAGGCGTGGGCTACAACGTAAACCAGTCTAAAATTGCCATTGGCTCGGGTAAACTATGGGGCAAAGGTTATTTGAACGGCACTCAAACCAAGTACTCGTTTGTACCTGAGCAAAGCACCGACTTTATCTTTTGTACTGTTGGCGAAGAGTGGGGTTTTGCAGGGTCGGTGGTAGTCATTGGCCTGTATATGTTTTTGCTTCTGCGCATTATCATGATGGCTGAGCGACAGCGTTCGCCGTTTTCGAGGGTATATGGCTATGGTGTGGCTTCTATTATCTTCTTTCACGTGGTCATTAACATAGGCATGACCATAGGCGTAGTACCGGTAATCGGTATCCCCTTACCGTTTATCAGCTACGGTGGTTCGTCATTATGGAGCTTTACCATTTTATTATTTATCCTCATTAAGCTCGATTCGAATCGCTTAGGTCACGTTTTGTAATTGGGGTGCTTTATACCGATAGGTGTTCAATGCGGCATTTGCATTTTTTAGGTGATGTGCTTACATTGCCACTCCAATTAATTGAACCATGAGCCAAACCGACCCGCGCATTGACGCTTACATCAGCAAATCGGCTGACTTTGCGCAACCGATTTTAAATCATTTACGACAATTAGTACACCGGGCTTCTCCGCAAATTAAGGAAACTATGAAATGGAGCATGCCTTTTTTTGAGTATAAAGGTACGCTTTGTAATATGGCCGCTTTTAAAGAGCATTGCTCTTTTGGCTTTTGGAAAGGTGCCATGCTGGCCGACCCGGACAAGATTCTTAATGTAAAAGAAGATAACAGCATGGGCCAGTTGGGTCGTATTACCAGCCTTACCGATTTGCCTGCTGATGAATTACTGATTCAGTATATTCATGAAGCGATACTACTGAATGAGCAAGGCGTAAAAGTACCTAAATCTAAGCCGGTTGCTAAAACCGAATTATTGGTTCCTGAATATTTCACCGAGTTTCTAAAAGAATACCCGCAGGCGCAGGAAAGCTTCGAGAAAGGTAGCTATTCGCACAAGAAGGAATATGTGGATTGGATTGTAGAAGCCAAAACAGAGACCACCCGCCAAAAGCGTATGCAAACAGCGGTTGAATGGTTAGCCGAGGGTAAATCAAAAAACTGGAAATACCAGCGGTAGATTGCCGTTATTGATTTTCCTGATATTCTTTCTGTAGCTCCAACAAGCAGTTAACGCATAAGCAGCCGTCGTATAATTCGCTTACGTACTGTACTTCGTTAATGGTGAGTTGAACAGCGCTGCACTGGCATTTGGTATACGAGTTAGCCTTGCATTCAAAAGTGATGCGGCAGCGGTCGCATTGAACGGTTTCGTGCTTTTGAAAGATGACAGACATAGGCTGCAAAGATAAAAGCCCTGAAGCGTTGAAACTTCAGGGCTTAGTCATTATTTATTGTGGAAGGTGATACCTTATGTTTATGCAGAACAAGTTACGCAGCCTTCTTCCATTGAACAGGTTGGGCCGGCAGGCACGTCGTCGGCAATTTGAGCCACTTGTGCAGGGATAACCGGGTCCATGTTTTTACCACCCTGGTTTTCGATGGTAAATTTAACCGCTTGTGATGCCGCCTGAGTACGCAGGTAATACATACCGGTTTTTAATCCTTTTTTCCAGGCGTAGAAGTGCATCGATGTTAATTTAGATGCATTTGGCGCATTGATGAAGAGGTTAAGCGATTGCGACTGGCAGATATAAGCACCGCGGTCGGCAGCCATATCAATGATGTTACGCATCTTGATTTCCCAAACAGTTTTGTACAAATCCTTGATGTTTTGCGGAATCTCTGCAATGTCTTGAATAGAACCATTAGCGCTGATGATGGTATCTTTCATTCGGCTGTTCCACAAACCTAAGTCAACCAAATCGCGCAGCAGGTGCTTGTTTACAATCACAAACTCGCCACTCAGTACACGGCGGGTATAAATGTTAGAGGTGTATGGCTCAAAACACTCGTTGTTACCCAAAATTTGTGAAGTAGAAGCAGTAGGCATTGGCGCTACCAGCAGTGAATTACGCACGCCATGGTTCATCACATCCAGGCGCAGGTTTTCCCAATCCCAACGGTTGCTGGCAGGTTTTACGCCCCACATATCAAACTGGAATTTGCCTTGCGATAGCGGCGAACCTTTAAAAGTTTCGTATGGACCATCTTTAATAGCCAAGTCTTTAGACGCGGTCATGGCAGCAAAATAGATAGTTTCGAATATCTCTTTATTCAGTTGCTTAGCCTCGTCGCTTTCAAACGGCATACGCAAGCAAATAAAGGTATCTGCCAAACCCTGTACGCCTAAACCAATCGGACGGTGACGCAGGTTGGAGTATTCTGCTTCTTTAACCGGGTAGTAGTTATAATCGATAATCTTATTCAGGTTTAATGTGGCCTGGTAAGTTACCTCGTAAAGTTTCTCGTGGTCAAACTGGTTGTCTTTAATAAAGCGTGGCAACGCTAACGAAGCCAGATTACATACCGCTACCTCATCTGCAGAAGTGTACTCCATAATCTCGGTACACAAGTTGGAGCTCTTGATGGTACCTAAGTTTTGCTGGTTCGATTTGCTGTTGGCCGCATCTTTATACAACAGGTACGGTGTACCGGTTTCTACCTGGGCATCTAAAACGGCAAACCATAACTCTTGCGCTTTAACTTTTCTGCGGGCACGGCCTTCAGCTTCGTATTTAGTATATAAAGCTTCAAATTCGGCGCCAAAACAATCAGCTAAGCCTGGTGCTTCGTGCGGGCAGAATAAACTCCAGTCCTCATTAGCCTCTACACGTTTCATGAACAAATCGCTTACCCATAGTGCATAGAATAAATCGCGGGCACGCATTTCTTCTTTACCGTGGTTTTTGCGTAAATCCAAAAACTCAAAAATATCAGCGTGCCATGGCTCTAAATAGATAGCAAAAGCACCTTTACGCTTGCCGCCGCCCTGGTCAACGTAACGGGCAGTATCATTAAATACACGCAGCATCGGGATGATACCGTTGCTTGTACCGTTAGTACCGCTGATGTAAGATCCGGTAGCACGAACGTTATGAATGCTCAGACCGATACCACCTGCGCTTTGCGAAATTTGTGCAGTTTGTTTTAAGGTGTCATAGATACCCGAAATACTATCATCCTTCATGGTTAACAGGAAACACGAAGACATCTGCGGTTTAGGCGTACCTGCATTAAACAGCGTTGGGGTAGCGTGGGTAAACCAGCGCTCGCTCATCAGGTTGTAAGTTTTGATGGCGCTCTCTACATCGTGCTTGTGGATACCTACCGACACACGCATAAACAAATGCTGCGGACGCTCGGCAATGCGGCCATCTAATTTTAACAGGTATGATTTTTCGAGTGTTTTGAAACCGAAGTAGTCGAAACCAAAATCGCGGTCGTAAATGATTGAACTATCCAATAACTCGGCATTGGCTTCAATCACGTCCCAAACATCATCTGCCAGTAAAGAAGCATTTTTACCGGTTTTAGGGTCTTTGTAGTAGTACAGCTTACGCATGGTTTCGCTGAACGACTTGATGGTGTTTTTGTGCAGGTTAGATACTGCTATACGCGAAGCCAGCAACGCGTAATCAGGGTGCTTAGTGGTTAACGAAGCCGCTGTTTCTGCAGCCAGGTTATCCAGCTCGGAGGTGGTAACCCCGTCATACAAACCTTCAATTACTTTTTTGGCTACATCTACCGGATCAACCAGATTCGGGTTAAGGCTGTAACACAATTTTTCTATACGCGCGGTAATTTTATCGAATTTTACCGATTCCGTTCTTCCGTCTCTTTTAATTACAAACATGGCGACTGCTTTTGTAGTAAGTAGCAAGTATCAAGTAAAAAGACTTTACGCTTGCTGGTTGAATATTTTGTTATTTAGATAGATGGTATTAGGGTGGTGGTAAGCATAACTTGATACTTACTACTTTTTACTTAGTACTAATTTTAAAAATCCTCATCCAAACTAAAAGCCTGGCTGGCCGGCTGGGCATTCAATACGCCGCTTTTTTGGTAATCACCTACCCTTTTTTCAAAAA
>CAXYKR010000058.1:0-13510 GCA_964277815.1 uncultured Mucilaginibacter sp.
TTTTACCAGGTAGTCGTATTGAGGTTTCCATTGGGTAAAATAGGAAGTCTGATAATATTTTTTTATGCTTTCGTAGCTGGTTTTTAACTCTGTCTGGTAATCCTGCTCTGCGGATTGGTAAGGCACGAAAGTGCGATAATCTTCCAGGCCTATGGGGTCCTCTAACACCAGTTTATCAACCATTGCAGGATACATCAGCGTAAAACGGGTAGCCAGCATTCCGCCCATGGAATGGCCTAAAATTACTGCTTTATTAATTCCGAGAGTATCCAGTAATTTTTTGTTGAAAACGGCCAGCTGATGAAAACTGTAATGGATGAAAGGTTTAGATGACTTACCGAATCCAATCTGGTCGGGCACAATTACCCGGAAGCCTTTTTCACTTAGGGCATTTATCACATTAGTCCAATAGTAGCCGCCAAAATTTTTGCCATGCAACAGCATCACTGTTTTGCCGTTACTGTTAACCGGTTTAATATCCATGTAAGCCATACGCACGTCCTGGCCTTCCACTTCAAGCGGCAGAAAGTTGACAGGGTACGGATATTTTACATTTTCGAGCGTGATGGAAAGTGTATCTGGTTGCGCCCATGTTGTGGCCGACCATAGTAGTGCAATAACCAAACAGCAAAACTTATTGTACATGCAATACATACAAGTGCCTATTGCAATTGTTTATTAGGCGAAAGTCTTGCTGTTATTCTCTGTATCTTTACCAGCTATGAAACCTGCTGAAATTAATGCAAAATGGAGCGAACTACAGCAGCGTATTGCTGAAGATTTTGATACCGATTTGCCCGATATTAAGGTGATGCTATTTTTAATTGGCGTACAAGAGTTAGGGCAGGGCCCACGTAAGTTCACCAAAAGGCAAAAAGAAGAATTGATGCATATTGCCAATTGCAAGTTGTTTAGCCAGATGGGTTTTTACGAACTGGAGGGTGCCGACCAGGACGGCTGGCCGCATTGGAAACTGGTAAAACCCATCCCCAATTATACTTTACTGGAACAGGAAATGGTGATGAAATCACTCATTATTAATTATTTTGAAGATATGCAAGCCTCATAATATGAAAAAGTTACTGTTAGTCTGTTTTTTGTTTACGGTTTTATCGGCAAGTGCCAAGCCGCCTAAAAACCAGTACGTTTGTATTAAAAGTTCATACGGGCAATGCATTATCCGATTGTATAACCAAACACCAAAACACCGCGATAATTTTGTGAAGCTGATAAAGCAAGGATTATACAATCGCACCTTGTTTCATCGGGTTATACAGAACTTTATGATTCAGGGTGGCGACCCGACATCTAAAGATGCCAAGCCCGGTGTAGAGTTAGGTAACGGCGAACTAAAGTATACTATACCGGCTGAAATTAACGATAGCTTGTTTCATAAGCGTGGCGCATTGGGTGCAGCCCGTGATGATAATCCGGCCAAAGCATCGAGCAGCACGCAGTTTTACATTGTAGAGGGTAAACGTTTTACCGATGGTAAGTTGGATACTTTGGAGCAAACCCGCCTTAAAGGTTATAAAATTCCGCAGTGGCAGCGTCAGTATTATAAAACTATAGGCGGTGCGCCGCATCTCGACCATAATTATACCGTATTTGGCGAGGTGGTAAGCGGTATTGATATGGTAGAATTAATTGCTGCAGTAGAAAGAGATAAGCGAGACCGGCCAATTAACAATGTAGCCATGACCATCGAAGTACTTAGCAAACGGCAAAGTAAACAGTTAGACAAAATATTAAATATTAAGTAGTTGTATAGGTTATGCCATTGATACTGCCTGTAAAAGACAAAACCCCGGTATGGGGTGAGGATTGTTTTATAGCTGATAATTGCACTATAGTGGGTGATGTTACCATGGGTAGCCATTGTTCGGTGTGGTTTAACGCCGTAGTGAGGGGAGATGTAAACAGCATTATCATTGGCCATCATAGCAATATACAGGATGGTGTTGTAGTGCATGCAACCTATTTAAAAGTATCTACAATCATTGGCAATTACGTGTCGGTAGGGCATAATGCCATTATACACGGCTGCATTTTGCATGACTACGTGCTGGTAGGAATGGGTGCTATTGTGATGGATAACGCCGTAGTTGAATCAAACGTTATTATTGGAGCCGGATCCGTGGTATTAGAGAATACCATTTGCGAATCCGGCTACCTGTATGCCGGCACCCCTGCAAAAAAAATAAAGCCATTAACTGACGAACAATTGGCTTTGCTGCAGCAATTGCCGCATAATTATAACCTGTACGCCAGCTGGTTTACTGTGTAGTGGTTTCTTCTTTAGGTATAGCTAAAGGCTCTTCCATTTCCCAGTTGGGCCGCAAAGTCAACTCTTTTGGGTTATACCATGTTTTTTCGGGATAAGTCCTGTTTTTAACGTTGCCGCTATCACCTTTACCGTTCTTGTTGGTATCATAAGTTACCTTAATCTGGTATTTTCCTGTAAAGTAATTCTTATAAACCAGTGATGTGTTTTTGGTGATTACATCTGTCCGCATCAGGTTCTTTTTACTGTCAAACATCTGCACAATATAGCTTCGGCCTGTATCTGGTACAGTTACTTTTAAGGTTAAAGTACCATAATTTTCAGGCTTGTCTATCATAAATCGCTTGGTGCTTTCCTTGTTTTTATCACCGTAAATATCCGTCAATGCCTCGTCTGCAAACGATAGTTCATAACGTGCAGCCTGTTTCCAGCGGTTTTTGATGGTGAATTTGCGCGGGTTATTGGGGTCTTTGATAATAGACAGGTTAGGCACCGGAATAGAGTCTTCCAGTAACTTAACTTTGCTGTTATTAATAGTTTCCAAAGGGAAATTAGCCGTCATCAATAAGTCGGCTCCGGGGCGCAGTTTATTGTCAACATTGATGTTGTATTGTACACCTAAGTTCCTTTTAAAGCTTTCGTTACGGCCTTTACGTAGTGCTATGGTATCCAATATCTTGCCATTATCTAATACAGAAAGGCTCAACGAGTCAAAATCCATACTGCGGAAAAAGATTAAGGCCGTATCCCGGGTATTGCTAAAGTCAACAAACTTTTGCGCATCAATGGCAGGAGGGTAGTTAATCTTAATCGATGGTTTTTCTAAAGGCTTATTAAAAATCAAAAAGCCACGACCTTCATTATCCATTTTACGCATACTTACTCTAAATTTTTCGGGCTCCTGCTTAAATAGATTCAGTTGTACACCTGTTATATTTTTGTCGAGTTTTAAAGGAGTTTTCAGAAATGCAACCAAATCATCTTCATTATAAATTTTGTTAGGCGATGCTTCTTTAAGCGCGTAAATGGTGTATTCGCCTGCATGCAAATTATTTAAAGCAAAGTTTCCCGACGAATCGGTAGTGGTGAAAAACGATGGCTTCTTTTTACCAAACATCGCTGTATCCATCTTGGCCGGAAAAATCATTACCGTGGCCTCTTTTTCGGCTTGGGCTGTAATGGTGTTATTTACCTTACCGGTAATGCTCAACGAGTCAATTTCATCACCGGTCGAAAATACGTAGGTGAAATTTTTCAGCACGTTGGACTCATTAACGTCCGCCAGGGCCTTCCCAAAATTAAATACGTAAGTGGTATTTTTCTGTAGCGTGTCGTTTATCTTTATCTGTAAGCTGCGGCCTTTGGTAATGTATTCGGGCTGCTTCTCCATAAATGGGGTAACCGTAATTTCGGTATAAGGGTTGCTGAGTTTAAAATACTCATCAAAGTCCAGCTGAATTTGTTTGGCAGCAAACCTCCGGGTTTTGTTGGGCGGAGATGCTTTTAGCAGTACCGGTGGAGTCTTGTCTCGTGGTCCACCCTGCGGTCTTTGTACACTTGCACATCCAATGAGCAGCCAAAGGCCGATAACTGTAAAAAAGTTTAGTGAAAATTTATGCTTTAAATATAAGGGCATTTTTAAGCGTTATAAGCGATTTTATACTTTTTTGGAATCCTGATATTAAAAAATAAAAATAATGGCTTTAATAAGTTCTATTAAAGCCATTTTATGGTTGTTTTAGTCAAAAAAATCGATTTTTCGACTTACCTGGAGATATGTACCATCAGCACCGAAATATCTGACGGCGATACTCCGGATATACGCGAAGCCTGGCCTAGAGTGCGCGGCTTAATTCGCATCAGCTTTTCGCGGGCTTCTTTTGACAATGATACCAACTGGTGATAATTAAATTCAGGATTAATTTCTTTATCCTCCATTTTACGCATGCGCTCTACAATCTCCAGCTCTTTGTCAAAATAACTCTCGTATTTAATTTTTATTTCAGCCTGCTCAACCGTTTCATCATCGTAAGCCGAAAGCAAAGTATCTAATGATGCATCAGCTTTACGCAAATCATTAAACCCTACCTGCGGCCTGCTGATTAAGGAAACCAGTTTAACTTTCTGTGAAAGTGGCGTAGTACCCAATTCCTGCAAGGTGTCGTTTATCTGAGCTGCCTCAATAGATTTGGTTTTGGCATAGGTTACAATGTCGTCAGATTTTTTAATTTTCTGTTTAACCTTATCTAAACGTTCATCATCAATCAGACCCAATTCATGTCCGATAGGAGACAAGCGGATATCGGCGTTGTCTTGGCGTAATAACAAGCGGTGTTCTGCTCTTGAGGTAAACATACGGTAAGGTTCTTCAGTACCCTTAGTCACCAGGTCATCAATTAATACACCGATGTATGACTCCGAGCGTTTCATAATCAATTCATGTTTGTCATGCACTTTCTGATGTGCGTTGATACCTGCAATCAACCCTTGGGCGGCTGCTTCTTCATAACCGGTGGTACCATTTATTTGACCAGCCAGGAATAGGTTGCTGATTTTTTTTGTCTCCAACGTTAATGACAATTGGGTAGGCGGGAAGTAATCATACTCGATGGCATAACCAGGCCTGAACATTTTAGCATTCTCGAAACCGGGTATTTGCGTTAATGCACGGTACTGTACATCCTCCGGTAATGAAGTAGAGAAACCATTTACATAAATTTCGACAGTATGAAAACCTTCAGGCTCCACAAATATTTGGTGGCGTTCGCGCTCTGCAAAACGATTTATTTTATCCTCGATGGAAGGGCAGTAACGCGGACCTAAACCTTTAATGCGGCCGGTAAACATTGGCGATTTCTCAAAGCCTTCTTTCAGCGTTTCGTGTACATCTGCATTGGTATAAGTAATCCAGCAGCAACGTTTTTCAGTTGGGCGCTCAACGTCGGTAAACGAAAATCTACCCGGATTTTCATCACCCCATTGCTCTTCCATTAAACTGTAATTTAAACTGCGGCCATCAATGCGTGGAGGAGTACCCGTTTTCATTCGACCTGCTTCAAACCCTAATTCAACCAATTGCTCGGTCAGGCCGGTAGCTGCTTTCTCGCCGGTTCGGCCACCACCAAAACGCTTTTCTCCGATGTGTATTACACCATTTAAAAATGTACCGTTAGTAAGTACAACAGCATCACACTCTATCTCTACACCTAAAGAAGTTTTAACGCCACAAATGGTATCGTTCTTAACAATCAGCGAGGTAACCGTGTCCTGCCAGATATCTAAATTATTAGTTCGCTCTAAAGTCAGTCTCCATTCTTCGGCAAAACGCATACGGTCATTTTGCGCTCTGGGGCTCCACATTGCCGGGCCTTTTGATAGGTTTAGCATCCGAAACTGAATAGTGGTTTTGTCGGCAATAATGCCCGACTTTCCACCCAAAGCATCTATCTCCCGCACAATCTGTCCTTTGGCTACGCCACCCATTGCAGGGTTGCAACTCATCTGTGCAATGGTTCCCATGTTCATGGTTATTAACAAAACAGACGAGCCCATATTGGCTGCAGCTGCGGCAGCTTCACAGCCGGCGTGCCCTGCACCGGCAACTATTACGTCGTATTTTTTAAACATTCTTTACTGATGTTCCACGTGGAACGTTACAAAGTTACTACTGAAAAATTATGTTCCACGTGGAACTTTTAATAATGATAATAAAGCTACAAACGCCCAGATGCCCTCTAATATTACAAAAGGGTAGAAGCTAATTAGATAAGAAGAATAGCCGCACATGCCTGCACCTATAAAATTCATTAGGGCGTATAACTTACTTTCGGCATCAATCTTCTTAAATAAGTTAAGTAAAAAGGCAACGAGTAGTATAATTACGCCTACCGAAGCAATAATGTCTGATGTCTTCATAATGTTAATTATAGTTCAGCTAACTCCATCCAACGCATCGATTTCTCATCAACCTCGGCTTTTGCAGCCTCTATATCTGACGAAATTTGAAATAATTGCTGATGGTCGGTTACCGTATTCATCTGTTGAGTGAGGGTGTTGATCTTATCTTCTAACTGATTTATCTCCTTTTCTAATGTTTCGTATTCGCGTTGCTCTTTAAAAGACAGCTTGTTTTTCTTGGGTGCTGCAGCCGCTACAGGTGCTGGTACAGCTGTAGCTGGTTTATTTTTTAAGGCCTGTTTAGCTTCTTCCTGCTCTAAACGGAAAGACGAATAGTTGCCGTTGTAAATATCAACCACACCATTACCTTCTACAATAAACAACTGGTCAGTCAGCTTGTCCAACAAATACCTGTCGTGCGATACCATCAATAAAATGCCAGTGTAATTGGTCAAAAATTCCTCCAGTACGTTTAAAGTATCAATATCCAAATCGTTGGTAGGCTCATCCAGAATCAAAAAATTTGGATTCTTCATTAGGATATTCAGCAAGTGCAAACGTTTCTTTTCGCCACCGCTTAGTAATGAAATAAAACCATACTGACGGGCAGGAGGGAAGAGGAACAGGGTGAGCAATTGCGCAGCAGAAATGGTTTTACCATCTGCCATGGTAATATACTCAGCCACATTTTTCACCACATCAATTACCCGCTCGTCATCCTTAAAGCTCATGCCGGCCTGGTTAAAATAACCGATAACAGTAGTCTCTCCTTTCTCAATTACGCCACTATCTGGTTGCACTAAGCCTGTAAAAATGTTTAACAGTGTAGATTTACCCGCACCGTTTTTTCCGGCTATACCTATACGGTCGCCCTTTTTAAATACATAGTTAAAATCGCTGATGATAGGTTTGCCATTAAATGCTTTGGCAATATGGTGGACCTCCATAATCTTGTTGCCCTGGCGGGATGTTTTTACGCTCAGTTCCACCTTGGCATTAGGACCTGCATTTTTAGTCTTTTCTTCCAGCTCGTAGAAAGCATCTATGCGCGACTTAGATTTAGTACCGCGTGCTTGTGGCTGACGGCGCATCCACTCCAACTCTTTCTTTAGCAGGTTCGAATTTTTCTGAAACTGGGCTTCATTGTTCGCTTCGCGTTCGGCTTTCTTCTCTAAAAAATACTGGTAGTTGCCGTTATAGGTAAATATCTTACCCCGGTCTATCTCTATAATTTCATTACAAACGTTATCCAAAAAATACCGGTCGTGCGTTACCATCAGGATCGTTTTGGCGCCTTCGGTCAATAATTTTTCCAGCCATTCTATCGTGTCAATATCCAAGTGGTTGGTTGGCTCATCCAGCACATAAACATCCGGGTCTTCAATCAACAGCTTGGCCAGCGCCAAGCGTTTCTTTTGACCGCCCGATAACGTATCTATACGCTGCTGAAGCTGATGTATATCTAAACGACCTAAAATATTCTTTATCTGGTATTCATATTCCCAAGCATTAACCGCACTCAAATCTTCAGTTATCTTTTCAATGGCTCTAGTATTGTCAGGCTCGTTCTCTAACAACTGCTCATACTTCAATATCAACTGTTGTTGTATATTGTCTTTATGAAAGATGTAATCGCTGATGGTGGCACCTTTTTCAAACAATGGGTCTTGCTCCAAATAACCCGGCCTTAAATCGCGGGCTGATACAATTTTGCCCTCAGTAGGGGATATCTTACCGGATAGTAATTTTAGTAAGGTAGATTTACCTGCTCCGTTTACACCCACCAGGGCTACCCGCCTGCCGCGGTTGATACCTAAAGTAAGGTTACGAAACAGCCAATGGTCATGAAAAGAATGACCTAAATTTTCTGCTGATAAATAAGTGCTCACGCTAATTGTTTTATATGATTTGAAGGGTGTACAAATACACCTTCTTCTGTATTTAAAGACTGACGATACATAGCTTGCGCAACAGTGGCAGCCGGTATGCTTTTATATTTTCGGAGCGAACCAAATAGTAAGGGGTCAATCATCTTCATCACTACGGTCGCTATTTTTTCGCCTAACCTAAATTCTTTGCGGTTACCCGTCAAAAGCGACGGTTGGTATATATGCAACGATGGTATACCTACTTGCTGAATATCATCTTCTGTTTGCCCCTTAAGCTTGGTATAAAAATTACCTGATTTGCTGTCGGCACCAATGGCAGATACCAAATGGTAATGTGGTATTTTATTTTGCCTGGCTATTTGCGCTAATTCAACCGGATAATCGTGGTCTATCTTTTGGTAAACCGATAAGTCGGGCGTTTTACTGCGGGTAGACCCCAGGCAACAAAATACAGCATGCCCGTTTATAGCCGCCTGATGCTGTTCTAACTGGTCAAAGTTGACTACCAGTTGTACCAGCTTTTTATGGTTAACCGGCAATTCATGGCGTACTAACGCCAGTACTTCGTCGTACTGCTGGCTTTGCAAAAGAAGTTGCAGCAACTCGCTACCTATCAATCCACTCGCTCCTGCTATAACTGCTTTGTTTGCCATAGTTTTATCCTTAATTACAAAGATACACAAACTTATCAAACACCATTAAGTACGTGTTTAAACACCTATCAGAAAGCTGAGACGTGTAACCTAAAAACAAAATGTAAAACTTATATGTTTAGGCTATATGTTTATGTCCGGTTTCGATCGATGGTAAACTGTCTCATGAACTTAATTATAGTCGCTCTGCGACTATCGGCTGTATAAAGCCGCTTAACCAATTATCTAAAAATCGTTTATTGATTGCTTAGGCTACAATTTTTATGGCAGAACAGATTATGAATTCCGGTTGGCGAAAATGGGTGGAAAGCGTAGGCGACCAAACCGTTTTTTTAGGCCGATTTTTTCGCAATACCTTTTCAGGCGGTTTTGAGTGGTCGGAGTTTGTACGGCAATGCTACGAGATAGGATATAGGTCTATCATGCTGGTGGGCATTACTTCATTCATCATGGGGTTAGTGCTTATTTTACAATTACGGCCCACCCTGGTTGATTTTGGTGCCGAGAGTATGTTGCCGCATACACTTTCTGTTGCGGTGGTACGCGAGATAGGTCCGGTTATTACGGCCATTATTTGTGCCGGCAAAATAGCATCGAGTATAGGGGCCGAACTGGGCAGCATGAACGTAACCGAGCAAATTGATGCTATGGAAGTATCGGGTGCTAATCCGGTGCAATACCTGGTGGTTACCCGTATACTGGCTACCAGCTTAATGGTACCCTTGCTGGCCATGACCGGCGACCTGATATCGTTAATTGGCGGTTATGTAGCTCTGAATATTACGGATGACATTACCTTCAACTTATACTTCACCAAATGCGTATCTGCGCTCGATTTTACGGACTATCTGCCTGCCCTAATTAAAACTGTGTTTTTTGGTTTTGCTATTGGTTTTGTGGGTTGCTACAAAGGATTTACGTCTAACAAAGGTACTGAAAGCGTTGGCGTGGCGGCTAACTCGGCAGTGGTAACAGCATCGTTATGGATTTTCTTTATTGATATGCTGGCAGTTCAGATTACAAACCTGTTGTTTTATTAATGATGGAGACAGTAAAGCAGCACCGTTTAAAAGATGAGCACAACCGGCAGCGGACGGAAGAGGTAGTGGTGGAGATTAATAACCTGCGGAAGTGCTTTGGCGATAAAGAGGTATTAAAAAATATCAACTTAAAACTTCACCGCGGCGAAAATTTGATTGTGCTCGGGCGGTCGGGCCAGGGCAAATCTGTAACTATTCAATGCATCGTTGGGTTGCTTACGCCCGATGAAGGTTCGGTAAAAGTATTCGGTCAGGAAGTACCTGAGTTAAATAATGACGAGCTTAAAGACTTGCGTACCAAAGTTGGGTTTTTGTTTCAAAGCGGCGCCTTGTACGACTCTATGACGGTGAAAGAAAACCTGGAGTTTGCGCTTACCCGTGTAATGAAGATAAAAGACCGAAAGGAAATTGACCAGCGGGTGCAGGAAGTACTTGAGGGGATAGGTCTCCCGGAGGCCATAGATAAGATGCCATCCGATTTATCGGGCGGGATGCGTAAACGGGTAGGTTTAGCCCGAACGTTGATTGTAAAGCCTGAAATTATGCTCTACGACGAACCTACGACCGGTTTAGACCCCATCACCTCGCGCGAAATCAGTGAACTGATATTAAAAATGCAGCAAACTTTTAAAACTTCTTCCATCATCATTACTCATGATATGGATTGCGCCCGTGTTACCGGCGACCGGGTATTGATTATGCATGAGGGCGAGTACATAGCCGAGGGTACTTTTGAAGAGTTGCAGCAATCAAACAATGAATTTGTGAAATCTTATTTTCTGGATACGATATGAGGACGACATCGGCACAAAAAATAAAAATAGGTCTGTTTGTTTTGGTAGGACTGGTCATTGTTTTTCTGGGTATATTTTTAATTGGTAACCAAAAAAGCATGTTCAGTTCAACCTTTAGTGTTTATGGGATATTTAAAAACGTAAACGGGCTGATGGTAGGTAATAATGTGCGTTTTGCCGGCATCCACGTAGGCGTGGTAGAAGGTATTAATATTGTAACGGATAGTTCGGTGCGGGTTGACTTAACCATTAACAGCAACGTACGCAAGTTCATCAAAAAAGACTCGAAGGTGAGCATTGGGAGCGATGGTTTAATGGGTGATAAGTTGGTGGTTATTAGCCCCGGCGGTGCAACCAGTAAAGTGCAGGTGGAGGCCGGTGATAAACTTGCAGCAGTTAACCCGCTGGATATTGATAAGGTAATTAATAAACTCACCAAGGTAGCGGATAATGCTGCTGCTTTAACAGGCGATTTAAGCCAGATTGTAAGCGATATTAATCACGGCAAGGGCAGCATAGGCAAACTGCTTAAAAACGACCGTATAGCCCGCGATTTAGCCAGTACGGTATCTTCTGCCAAGGCAACTATTAATAATGCCAATAAAACAACAGTAACGCTTAACGAAGATTTAAAAGCAGCCCAGCATAATTTTTTATTAAGAGGCTTTTTTAAGAAAAAGAAAAAAGAGCAACAACGTAAGATTGATTCGGCACGTAAAGCCCAGAAAAAAATAAAGGAAGAGCAGGAAAAAGAGCAAAAAAGAAAAGTCAAAGAACAGGAAAAAGCTGCCAAGCAGAGTAATTAAAAAAGCGCCGAAAGTTTTACTCACGGCGCTCTGTAAATCGTTTGTCAGCAATCAGCTTATAACTGACTGGTAATTTCGGTTGATAAAGGCTTAACGTTTGAACGGTAACGGTGAATCAGTTTTCCGTTTTCGTCAATCAAAAATTTCTCAAAGTTCCATTTAATCTCACCGGTAAAGTCAGGATTTTCCTGAGTAGTCAGGTATTGGAAAATAGGGGCGATGTCTAAACCTTTAACACTTACCTTTTCAGATAGAGGGAAGGTTACACCAAAATTCTTCTTACAAAATTCTTGTATCTCAATATTGCTTCCAGGCTCCTGACCGCCAAAGTTGTTAGCCGGAAAACCTATTACCACTACTTTATCTTTATACTGGTCGGCAAGTAACTGCAATTCAGCATACTGCTTGGTGTAACCACATTTAGATGCGGTATTCACAATTAGGAGTTTTTTCCCTTTGTATTTAGAGAGTTTAAAATCTTTACCCTCAATATTCTTTACTTTGAAATCATAAACACTGCTTGGCGCGGTAAAAAGCAAGGCCAAAATAACGGCTAAAATTTTCATAACAAATGCTTGGTTTATTTTAACGTAAAGGTAGATAAACGTTTAATAATCAAAAAGTTTTTAAAGCAAGATATTCATCTTCTTTGGACGTCATCTTTTGCTTGTCAGCAGGCTTTTTATCTGCATAGCCCAATAAATGCAAAACACCGTGTATAATTACACGGTGCAGCTCAGTTTCGGGACTTACCTTAAATTTTTCGGCATTTTCCTGCGTACGGTCAACCGAAATAAAAATATCGCCGGTAATTGCACCAGGAATATCCGAATTATCAAAAGTCACAATATCAGTATACGTATCGTGATTTAAGTATTCCTGATTTATTTGAAGCAAATAAGCATCAGAGCATAAAATAAAATTCAGCTCTTGAAGCTTGTAGCCTTCTGCTTTAATAGTTTCTTTAATCCAACGTTTAAGATTCAGCTTGTCTTTAAGTTTATAGCTGGTATCTTCTGCAAAAAAATTAATAACGGGCATTTAGTATTTAAAATGCAATTCAACCTCATTACCGCTCGAATTAAAAATACATTGGTCTGCCAGGTGTTTTAATATGAAAACGCCGCGGCCGGTAGGCTTTTCCAAATTCTCTTCGGCAGTTGGGTCGGGCAGATGATTGTAATCAAAGCCTTCGCCCTCGTCGGTAATGGTCCAAACGGCACGTTTAGCATCAACGTCAGCGTTAACAATTACTTTTTTATCCGGGTCAAGTTTATTTCCGTGTACAATAGCATTGTTGGCCGCCTCATTAAGGCAGGTCATCATATTAGCGAAAGCATCTTCGCTTACCTTAAACTTATCAGCAATTTCTTCAATCAAATTCTCGAGCACCGTAATGCTGTCTAAAGTTGACGGAAGTTGCAGCGTGTACAGTTCCCCTGTTTGTACGCTGTCAGGTGATGTGTTATTTTGCATTAAGTTGGTCAAAGTAACGTTTTATTTTTTGTTTATAATACAGATTTAATGCCGAAGGTACTGTTTGTATCTGCTCAGTTTGTTTGGCTTTCTGTTGCTGATAGCTCTGTAAAGCTTTAACGTATCCTGGCGGTAAGTTATTTTTTCCTGCGCGGCTCTCCCGTTGTTTATCCTGTTCCCTTTCCTGCTCAGCTTTTTCGGCTTCTAATAACCGGGTCTGTATCTGTTGCTGCCTCTTTAAAGATTCGTCCGTTATGCGCTTGTTTACGAGTTCACCCTCTGTTTGTTCCATTTCCTTAGAAATTTTGTCGAGGTTACCCAACTTTCCGGTGCCATCTTTGTTTTGCTGGCGGCTCAATTGTTCCAGTTGTTGCCTTATTTGCTGTTGCTGGCGGGCCATACGGGCCATTTGTTCACTTATGGTATTTGCTGCGTTACTCTGTGCTTTAGCGCTTTGGCTTTGATTGCCTTGCTGCTGCAACTGGTCGCGCATTTTTTGCATATTTTTATTCAACTGCTGCTGCATCTGGCTCAGCTGCTGCATAGACTGCTGTTTTTTGTTCCCCTTACCACCACTTTTATTCATGGCGTTTTGCATATTTTCTAATGCTTCACTCAGCATCAGCGCCAGGTTGTTCATTGATGTCATGGCGTACTGTTGACTGCGGTTA
>CAXYKR010000059.1:0-17236 GCA_964277815.1 uncultured Mucilaginibacter sp.
AGGTGGATTAAAAACCCGATGCCCGTAATGATGAGCAGCATGATAGAACTTAACCGGTCTACCAAAAACGAAAATGGAATGTTTACATCGCCTACCTTAATCCACTCAAAATAAGTTTTGGTGATATGCTCAGTCGTTTTCACTTCCATAAAAACGCCTATGCTTATTAAAAACGGAATCAAAACGGCCAAACTGGCAATACCGCCAATCAGACTTTTTGGTAAAGCATTACGACCTAATCCGTTGACGATAAAACCTGCAAGAGGTAATAAGGGAATAAGCCAGATGTATTTATCCATAATTGTGTTATAGTAGTCGGCAATGAAATTTTGGTTGCAGATGCACCAGTGTTCTGTGCCGGGTTTATTATCAGTTGTGTATAATTACGATATAAAATGATTGATGACTGTTACGCCCTTACCATTTTAACCGGTTTAAAATATCTACGTCGATGGAGTTGGTGTTGCGGTGTATCATCACGATGATAGCCAGGCCGATGGCAATTTCGGCTGCGGCCAGCGCCATAATGAAAAACACAAATACCTGCCCGTTCGGGTCGTTACCGTATACCGAAAAAACAGTTAGCAACAGGTTTACGGCATTCAGCATCAGCTCAACCGACATAAATACTACGATAGCGTTACGACGAATAAGCACGCCAATTACGCCTATTGAAAATATGATAGCGCTTAACAGGATATAGTGGTTAAGCGGAACAATCTTGATGGCTTGGGTTAAACTTTCCATTTAGGCAGCAACTTTAGGTTTATTATCGCGGGTGGCCAGCAATACAGCGCCCACCATGGCCGATAGTAAAAGAATGGATGATACTTCGAAGGGCAACAAAAACTCGCTGAACAGCACCTTACCTAAGTTTTGTACCGACCCTAAATTAACGTTTTGCAACACTACCGGCTGAGACTTAGCTAAGCCTTTAACCGCAGCTACCAGTGTAACCAGTAACGAGCCGCCGCCAATAACCCCAATCATTTTAACATAGATGCTTTTGGTAGGCTCGGCGTCCTTGTTGAGGTTGAGCATCATCATCACGAACAGGAACAACACCAGGATAGCCCCCATGTAAACAATAAAGTTTACGATAGCCAAAAACTGCGCGTTCAGTAAAATATAATGAATGGTAAACGTAAAAAAAGTGATAATGAGGTACAATACGCTATGCACCGGGTTTTTAGCAAATATAACCAGCAACGAAAACAGGATGGAAAGAAATGCAATAAAGTAAAATATGCTCATAAGGCTTTGAAACAAAATACCTTTAACGGCTAATTGGTTAGTGCCGGTAAAGGTATATTCTTTTTATTGGTTTAAAGGCGGCTCTACTAATTTGTCTTTACCATAAATAAAGTCTTTCCGCGTAAAGTCGGTCGGCACAATATCGCCATCCAGATAGATAGCTTCTTTAGGACAGGCTTCTTCGCATAAACCGCAAAAGATGCAACGCAGCATGTTGATTTCGTAAACAGCGGCATACTTTTCTTCGCGATACAGGTTTTCTTCACCTTTCTGGCGTTCGGCAGCCGTCATGGTAATGGCTTCGGCCGGGCAGGATAGGGCGCATAGACCGCAGGCAGTACAGCGCTCACGTCCCTGCTCATCACGCTTTAGCGAGTGCAGGCCACGGAAGTTTTCAGAAAACTCGCGCTTTTGCTCAGGATAACGTATAGTCACATCCTTTTTGAAAAAGTGCTTCATGGTGATGCTTAAGCCCTGGGCTATAGCAGGCAGGTAGGCACGTTCCCAAAAATTGAGAGGTTTAACTTCTATCAGTTTTCGCTTGTTACTTAATGGTTCCATATCAAGATTAAGCAAAGTGTTTAATTAAAGTAGCAATTACACCGGTTAATACAATGTTGGCAATAGCCAGTGGTATTAAAGTTTTCCAGCCCAGGTGCATCAGCTGGTCATAACGGAAACGCGGAATGGTCCAGCGTACCCACATAAAAAAGAAGATGAAGGCAAATATTTTGGCAAACAATACTATCACACCTATGATAGGCGCAATAGTTGGACCCGCATGTGCTGCCACCCAGTCCATACCCGGATAGTTATAGCCGCCCCAGTAAAGCGTAGCCATTACCGCCGACGATACAAACATGTTGATATACTCGGCAAACAGGTAAAAGCCCAGTTTCATGGATGAATACTCAGTATGATAACCACCTACCAGCTCTGTTTCGCACTCTGGTAAATCGAAGGGGCTACGGTTAGTTTCGGCAAAGGCACATACCATAAATATTAAAAAACCCAACGGCTGTTTAAAGAAATTCCAGGTAAAATATCCGTCGGCCCAAAAACCGTGTTGTTGTGCTGCAATCTCTTTTAAGCTTAATGTACCACTTAGCATCAACAAGGCGATAATGGACAAGCCCATCGAAATTTCGTAGCTAATACTTTGTGATGCCGCACGAATAGCGCCCATTAAAGAATATTTATTGTTAGATGCCCAGCCACCAATCATGATACCATACACACCTAAGGATACTACACCGAAGATATATAAGATGCCTACGTTGATATCGGTAACCTGCAAATCAATCACCCGTGAGCCAATTCGCATTTGCGGCCCCCAAGGAATAACAGCAGAGCCGATACAGGCCGTCATGATAGCCAAAGACGGGCCTACCACAAACAGAAAACCGCTGGCACGCGTCGGGATAATCTCTTCCTTCATGAACATTTTGGCACCATCGGCCAAAGGCTGCAGTATACCAAATGGGCCTGCCCGGTTTGGGCCTACCCTATCCTGCAGAAACGCAGCCACTTTACGCTCGGCATAAGTAGAGTACATAGCCACTACCAGACTGATGGCAAAAATGACTAATACCATTACCAGTTTTATGATTAAATCACTTAGTTCCATTATAGTCTTGTCTCCCGTTCAAATTGTTCTTTATTAGCCTCCTGCAATACCGGGTTGGTTTTAACCACCGGTAGCGGATGCAAGGTTTCATAATGGTTAGAGCTGATTACCGATTGGTTTGATACCTTACGCGGACCTTCAATTACCCAGTCGCTGGTTTTCTTTTTATCGAAACGACAGGTGTTACAAATAAACTCTTCAACCTCACCATACTGGTCTTTACGGGCAGTTACACGCAATACATCCTCACCTTTGTACCAAAGCGTAACTTTGCCATTGCATTTTTCGTGTTCGCAATTGCGGTGGGCTTCGACAGGCTTGGTAAACCATACCCGGTTTTTAAAGCGAAAGGTTTTGTCGGTTAACGCGCCTACCGGACAAACATCAATGACGTTACCCGAAAAATCGTTGTCAACAGCTTTGTGGATGTAAGTAGAAATTTCGGCGTGGTCACCGCGGTTTAATACGCCGTGTACACGCTGGTCGGTAATTTGGTCGGCGGTGAATACGCAACGATAACATAAAATACAACGGTTCATGTGCAGTTGTATCTTATCGCCAATGTCAATGCGCTCAAAAGTGCGGCGGTCAAACTCATAGCGGGTTTTGGCAGCGCCGTGTTCAAAGCCTAAATCCTGTAGGTGGCATTCGCCGGCCTGGTCACAAATAGGGCAATCCAACGGGTGATTAATCAGCAGCATTTCTACCACACCTTTACGTGCTTCAATTACCTCGGGCGAGGTAATGTTTTGCACTTCCATCCCATCCATCACCGTGGTACGACACGAGGCCACCAGTTTAGGCATCGGGCGCGGGTCTTTTTCAGAGCCCTTGCTTACCTTAACCAAACAAGTACGGCATTTACCACCACTGCCCTCCAGCTTGGAGTAATAGCACATAGCAGGAGGTACAATGTCCCCTCCTATTTGCCGGGCAGCATTTAAAATACTGGTACCAGGTTCAACATCAATACTAATTCCGTCAATAGTTATTTTAACCATTATTAGCCTTTATTTCTGATATAAGCCAGATAGTCTCCGCTTACAATCTGTATAACATTTTTGTCAAGCTCGGGCTCATAAACATATACCCAACACCTGACTTCGTTTCCGCCTTCTAGCTGCACTAAGTGTAATTCGCGCCGGTATTCGTCTCCTTCGTATTCATCAAGCGCAGCAAAAACCTTTTGGGTTGATGCTAATTGATAAACTTCTCCTTGCACGTCATTTGTCTCGTTTGCCGAGGTTATCAGTGCCGGATAAGCGCCTAAATCAAATATCCTTCCTTTCAGTTTGCCTTTCCCCTCATACTGCATTAACTCCGCTACGGCACTGAGTACCTCGTTGTTGAAATAGCTAAGCAATGTGCCGTAAACAAATAAGTGCTCCATTACTTTTGCCCAACAGCGTGTTTATGTTAAGCTACTTCTTCCGGCTTGCTCAACGGGTCGGCATAATGTGCCAGTCCGTAGTTGCGGCTCACGGCCTCCGTTGGGTTGGTTACATGCCATTCAAATTCGTCGCGGAAATGGCGAATAGCACTGGCCACTGGCCAGGCTGCTGCATCGCCCAACGGACAAATGGTATTTCCTTCTATTTTTTTAGATACATCTACCAGCAAATCCATATCACTCAGTTTGCCGTGGCCATGCTCTAAACGGTGCAATACTTTTTCCATCCACCCGGTACCCTCGCGACAAGGCGAACATTGTCCGCAGCTTTCGTGATGATAAAAGCGGGCAAAGTTCCAGGTGTTGCGCACAATGCACTGATCTTCATCAAAAGCAATAAAACCTCCCGAACCCATCATAGAGCCGGTTGCAAAACCACCATCAGATAACGACTCGTAGCTCATCAACCGCGACTCGTTATTAATCGTTTTTAAAATGAGGTTAGCCGGTAAAATAGGCACTGATGAACCACCGGCAACTACGGCCTTCAGGCGCTTACCATTGGCAATACCGCCGCAATACTCGTCCGAATAGATGAACTCTTCAACAGGTACACCCAGTTCAATCTCGTAAACGCCGGGCTTTTTCAAATTTCCCGAGGCCGAAATCAGTTTAGTGCCGGTACTGCGGCCAATGCCAATTTTTGCATATTCATCGCCGCCATCACGAATGATTGGCACCGTAGCAGCAATCGACTCTACGTTGTTCACTACCGTTGGGCAGCCGTACAAGCCTGCAATAGCCGGGAACGGCGGTTTAATACGCGGGTTACCACGCTTGCCTTCCAGCGATTCGATTAATGCTGTTTCTTCGCCGCAAATGTAAGCGCCACCACCTGGTTGTACGTACAACTCCAGGTCATAGCCTGTACCTAAAATATTTTTTCCTAAAAAGCCGGCGTTTTTGGCTTCGGCTATGGCTTTTTCCAGAATGCGGATCTGAGGCATCATCTCGCCGCGTACGTAGATGTACGAGGTTTTAGCGCCCAACGCAAAACTGGCTATAATCATTCCCTCAATTAATAAGTGAGGGATGTATGTCATTAAATAACGGTCTTTAAACGTACCAGGTTCCGATTCATCGGCGTTGCATACCAAATAACGCGGCACGCCTTCGGGCTTAGCCAAAAAACTCCATTTCATGCCGGTAGGGAAACCTGCACCACCACGGCCACGCAAGCCCGACTTTTTAACCTCTTCTACCACTTCGTCAGGGGTAAGGGTTTTCAGGGCCTTTTCAACCGCGGCATAACCACCTTTTGAACGGTAAACGTCAAAAGTATTGATGCCGGGTACGTTAATATGTTCGAGTAATAATTTGCGTCCCATTAGTTATTAGCCTTTGCTTTTAAATCACTAATCAACTTGTCAACCGACTCAGTGGTCAGGTTTTCGTAAAACGTGTATTCAGGGCCAATCTGTAGCACCGGGCCGAAGCCACAGGCAGCCAGGCATTCTACGCCGCGCCAGCTAAACAAACCATCCGGAGTAACGTCGCCTTCTTTAACGCCTAATGTTTGTTCAATGTGGTCCATTATCTTTTCGGCGCCTACCAAACAGCACGGGCCAGTACGGCAAACCTCTAACATGTACTTGCCTTGTGGGCGTAAAAAATACATGGTATAAAAACTGGCTACTTCATAAACTTCGATAGGCTCAATTTTGAGGTATGCAGCTACCTTATCCATGGCAGGCACGCTCAGCCAACCTAACTCGGCCTGCGTTTCGTGTAATACAGGTAGCAAAGCAGATTTTTGCCGGCCTTCGGGATAACGGCTAACAAGGTCAGCAAACTTACTGAGCAACGCTGCCGAAAACTCGACAGGCTCGTGGGTTACATTTTCTACTCTAAGCATCTAACTCTCCTGCAATAACGTTTAAGCTACTCATGTTGATAATGGCATCCGATAATAACATACCACGGCTCATATCGGCATACATCGAGTAATTGATAAAGCTTGGCCTGCGGAAATGCAAACGGTACGGTGAACGCCCGCCATCATTAACCAAATAAAATCCTAACTCACCGTTAGCACCTTCTACCGAATGGTATACCTCGCCAACCGGTGTTGGTATTTCGCCCATCACTATTTTAAAGTGGTAAATCAGCGCCTCCATGTTGTTGTACACTTCCTCTTTCGGAGGCAGGTAAAACTCCGGCACATCGGCATGGAAGATGGTTGGGTCTTCTTGCTGTATTTTATCCAGCGCCTGTTGTATCATGCGCAGGCTTTGCCACATTTCTTCGTTACGTACCAAAAAGCGGTCGTATACGTCGCCGCTGGTACCCACGGGCACTTCAAAGTCGAACTCCTCGTAAGAACTGTAAGGGTTCATGGCGCGTACATCGTAATCCACCCCTGCCGCACGCAGCAACGGGCCGCTCCAGCTATAACTCAAGGCATCCTCAACGGTAACCGGCGCTACGCCCTTGGTACGGTCGATGAATATGCGATTACGGTTAAATAACGATTCAAATTCCTTTAATACTTTAGGGAAATCGGCCAGGAACTTATTGATTTTGGCGAAGGCAATCTCGTTGAAGTTACGTTCGAAGCCGCCCAAACGTCCTACGTTAGTCGTTAGGCGTGAGCCGCAAACTTCTTCATAGATTTCGTAAATCGCCTCGCGATACTCCATCATGTACAAAAAGCCGGTAAAGGCTCCTGTATCCACACCCAAAACGCCGTTACAAATAATATGGTCGGCAATGCGGGCCAGTTCCATAATTATAACGCGCATATAATCTACACGCTTGGGGGTAGTGATATTCAACAGTTTTTCGACCGTCATATGCCAGCCCATATTATTGATGGGGGCCGAGCAGTAGTTTAAACGGTCGGTTAAGGGCGTAATCTGATAAAACGGCCGGTGCTCTGAGATTTTCTCAAAAGCCCGGTGTATATAACCTATAGTTGATACTCCGCTTACAATACGCTCACCATCCAATTGCAACACATTCTGGAAAACCCCATGCGTAGCCGGATGCGTTGGCCCTAAGTTTAAGGTCGACAACTCGCTTTGTAAGTTGGTATCGGTATTTGTATTTAATGAAGGAAAATTCTGCATGGTTTATCTTCCAAAATAAAAATCTTTTTTGTCTACCCGGTTCGGGTCTTCGAGCGGGTACTCTTTGCGCATCGGGAACACAGTCATATCATCCACATTCAGGATACGAACCAGATTAGGGTGCCCTTCGAAATCTACGCCGAAAAAGTCGTAGGTCTCACGTTCCATCCAGTTGGCGCCGTTCCACAATACCGTAGCAGTCGGGATACGCACATCACCATCTGGCAAAAACACTTTGATACGAATGCGCACATTATGTACCAGGCTATGCAGGTGATAAATAACACCAATCGGGTTTTCCTGCTCAGGATAATGAATGGCGGTAATATCAGTTAAAAAGATAAACTGCAACTGCGCATCAGTTTTTAAAAAGGTAAGCAGGTCGATGATTTGGTCACGGTCCGTTTCAACGGTCATCAAACCGTAGGGCTCGCCTATCAGCTTTACTTTATCGCCAAACTTATCAGTGACTTGCTGTAACAGTATTTCGTTAGTTAATGTACCCATTACTGGATTCCGTATTGTGCTAATAATTTCTGATACTCCGGCGACTCTCTGCGACGTAGCGACTCGGTTTGTACCAGTTTTTGAATATTCATAAAGCCATCGATAATTGCTTCGGGGCGCGGCGGACAACCCGGCACGTAAACGTCAACCGGTATTACTTCGTCGATACCCTGCAGTACCGAATAAGTATCGAAAATACCACCGCTTGAGGCGCAGGCACCAACAGCCATCACCCAACGGGGCTCAGCCATTTGTAAATAAACCTGGCGTAAAACCGGGGCCATCTTTTTGGATATGGTTCCCATCACCATCAGCAAATCAGCTTGCCGCGGCGAAAAGCTTAAACGCTCGGCGCCGAAACGCGATAAATCGTAATGCGAACCCATGGTAGCCATAAACTCAATACCGCAGCAAGAGGTGGCAAATGGCAACGGCCACAACGAATGCGAACGAGCCAGGCCGATAGCCTTATCTAATGAAGTTGCAAAAAATCCCGAACCTTCAACACCCGGCGGGGCGTTTACAATCTGAACATCACTCATTGGTTAATAATTGCTTTGGTTATCCGCAGGGCGGATGCTTACAAATTTATTATTATAAACGTCATTAGGAACAGTGTAATATAGACAAGTCTGTATTTAGAACAAATCTAAACAGCCTCAATTCCAGTCGAGTGCGCCTTTTTTTAGCACGTAAATGAAGCCCAATAGCAGCGTGCCCATAAAGATGAACATCTCAATAAGGCCTTCGGTTCCCATCTGCTTAAAGTTTACTGCCCAGGGATACATAAAGATTACCTCGACATCGAACAACACGAACAGAATAGCCACCAGGAAATACTTAATAGATACCGGAGTACGGGCGTTACCTACCACCTCAATACCCGACTCAAACGGAGTCAACTTATCGGCAGTCTGGCGTTTTGGGCCCAGTTTGTGGGTAAAAAACATTGTAGTTACCACAAAACCTATGGCTACT
Organism: uncultured Mucilaginibacter sp.; assembly: GCA_964277815.1. Classification (GTDB taxonomy): domain Bacteria; phylum Bacteroidota; class Bacteroidia; order Sphingobacteriales; family Sphingobacteriaceae; genus Mucilaginibacter. The sequence goes on from CAXYKR010000059.1 coordinate 8,885, forward strand.
ACCATTTGAATGATTATCGGTAAATAATTAACCGGTAAACTTTGTGCTTCCATAAAAACAAGATAATTGGCGCCTCTAAATAACAAAAAAGGCCGCACTTATGTGCGGCCTCAATATACTATTTTATAATTAAAACTTACTTACCTTTTGTTGACTTAGCCGGAGCGGTCTTTTTCTGGAAGAAGAACTGCGCCTGTTTATTGGTTGGGTCATACTCGCGGGCTTTGGTATAATTCTCGGTAGCTTTCGCATTGTCTTTTTCTTTATACTCTGCAAATGCACCTAAGTAAGCGTAAGCCTCGGCTAAATTCTTTTTGTCTGCCTCAGCTAAGGGCTGTTTAGCAGTTAAAAGGGTAATTAGCTTTTCGTAGTATGGTTTAGCGTAACCTACAATGTTGTTACGGTCTTTTTCTTTCAAATCGTACAACCGTGCTCTGTACAGCGTAACGGTAGGGTTAGGCGTAGTCAAAGCATTTTGAATGTGCGAGAAAGCCGAATCCGCTTTTGCTAACAACATGGTGTCTGCTACCGGTTTAGGGTTAGCTTTGCTCGACAATTGGTCGCCGTAAGCATAGTAGTAGCTAAAACCCTGAGCGAAATAATCGTTCAGTTTGGCATTTTTTGATTTGCTGGTGTATTTCTGATAAGCATCACCTGCTTTTTGATAATCACGTTTTGCGTAATAAATTTTGGCGATGTCAGCATACAAATCAGCCATAGTAGTGTCCAACTGAACTGTTTTCTCTAAAGTTTGGATAGCAGCAGTGGTATCTTTGTCTTTTAACTGGATACGGCCTAAATAGTAGTAATCATAAGGAATTACACGTTTAGGGTCAGCTTTAGATAACCAAGTGTTTAATGCCGTTTTAGCAGTAGCCGGGTCGTTATTTTCGAAAGCAGCATAACCTAAATAACGGTAAGCTCTTGCGTTAGCATCTTTGGCTTGAGTTAAAGCAGTAGCCTCAGTTTGCAGGTCTTTAAATTTACCAGCCTGATACAAGAAGTCGGCGTAACGTAAACGAGACTCTGTAGACATATCGGTTAAGCTTAAAAACTTGCGGTATTGCTCAACAGCTTCGTTAATTTTTGCAGATGCCTGAGCAGGTACTTTTTGAGCCCAACGGATGTCAGTTTCAGCCCACTCGCGGTAAGCCGGACCAAAGTTAGGATCGATGGCTAATGCATCTTTAAACTCTTTTTCAGAATCTTCCCAATTGTTAGCATAGCGCCACAATACACCGGTTGCTACTTTAGCAGCTGCTGATTTCGGATTCAGGTTAAGCGCATCAGCGTATGCTTTGTAAGCCTCGTTGCTTTTTAATTGCGAACGGTAAGCATCACCCAAAGCGATGAACAACTCAGGGTCTTTGTTATTTACCGAGATACCTTTGGTTAACACCGCGATAGCAGCATTAGCATCTGGGTTAGGATCAAGCATGTATGCTTCGCCAACATAAACGTATGGCTTAGAATCTTTACCGGCTAAAGTAGTTGCCTGGTTAAAGTTGCTTTGTGCACCAGCTGCATCTTTGTTAATACGTGCAACCGCACCTAAGCCAGCATAGTTTAATGCAGATTTAGGGTTAGCAGCTATACCTTTGCTAAAGGCTGCTTTTGCAGAATCAGCATAATCTTGCTGAAGATAAACCCATCCCAGGTAAAAGAAATTTTCGTCTTTGTTTGGTTGAGAAGCTGTCAGATTTTTTAGCATCGACTTAGCTTTCTGATATTGTTCGGCGTCAATAGCTTTCTTGGCGTCGGCAAGACTCTGCGCAAAAACTGATGAACCTATAAATACCAGGCCTACGGCTGCTCCAACTGCTTTACTTTTCAAATTAGTCATGTGCCTCAATTTTATAGTTTTAGTGTAAGATGTTACTTCTTCAAAATCATTTCCCTTTGCGGGATCGAATCAGGCAATAAACCCGATTTCAAAATTATCCGTTGTCCTGTTTCGTTTTTCAAAAAAGCGGCAAAACCGGCCGCTAAACCCATCTTCCCTGAACTGTCCAGGATATATAGACCACGACTAAGCGGATATTGTTTTAGAGCTAATGTTTCTTGCGATGGTTTAAAGTACTCCGTCGGTGCTTTGTCATTATTCTCATCACGAACACCAACAATTTTTACTTTACTTACGGCGTCGGCGTAATCCTTATCCGGATCATCTAACCAGCTAAACCCTACAATGCCTATAGAGTTTGGATGCTCACTTACATAAGTAATAACGTCTTTATTAGATTTTAGTGCATAGATGTTCTTTTGTTTTAAGTCATCTCCCGAAAAATCTTTCAAATATCTTACCAAACTCGAGTTTGGATTATCAAAAACAACGCTTTTGTCAGTATTATACTTACCACTAAGCATCTGTTTGATTTGATTAACAGTAATTAAAGTATCATTTGATTTTTCATTGACAATCAGCGTAATAGCATCAATAGCAAATCGATTTACATAAGGTGCGAAATTTCGCTTTTTAAGCACATCCAATTCGTTTGGCTTTAAATCACGTGACAAAATGGCAACCCGGATGCTATCATTCAAAAAAAGACGCATAACATCATTCTCTGTTTTGTAGATGAACTCTGGCTTAGCCTCGGGATACAACGCCTTAAAGATATAGGCCTCTTGTTCAATGATAGGTTCAAATGATTCGTCGACCAGAAACTGGGCTCTACCTGTTATAAAGGTGTCATCGCCCTTAACCTGAGGAGCAGGCCTCTCGCGGCAGCTTCCTAATACTGCCAGCAATAAAAAACCAAAAAAGGTAGTTCTTAAATTAATTATCATTTATTAGTATCTGTCCTAATAACTCTTACAAAGCGTAAAATACCATATAAAATAAACAAGCCCCCAAATGTGTAGCGCTGTGTTTGCGATAATGGCAACGGCAGCTTATCCCAAAACATAATCATCAATCCTAAGATGATGACTACAACAAAGAAGGCTGCCCCTAAAATAAACAAAAACCGCCTTTGGGGCGATTTTTGTTTATTAAAATCAGTATTTAACATTAATCTTTTATTGATCTGCTAAAGTAAATACAATTGGTACTGTGTACTGAACACGAACCGGGCGACCATTTTGGCGACCAGGCGTCCACTTAGGTGCAGATTTTAATACGCGTACCGCTTCTTCTTCCAGACCAGAGCCTAATTGGCGACCGATTGGTTTGATGTCGGTTAAGCTACCATCACGTTCAACAACGAAGGTAACGTTAACACGGCCTTGTACACCGTTTTCTTGTGCTACTGACGGGTAACGAAGTGCTCTACCCAAATATTTACCGAAAGCTTCCATACCACCTGGGAAAGAAGGTAAAACTTCTACCGAGGTAAAGATTTCGTTAGGGTTAGATTCGGTTACTGCAGCACTAACCGGAGCGTTCCCTACTGGCTCGTCAATACGAACAGTTTGTGTAGGGTCACCTTTGATATCCTTTTGACCCGGGTCAGCTACCTTAAGCTCATCCTGGCTTGGCGGATCTTTTTCGCGTACCTGCTCATCGGGTTTTACTACCGGAGGTGGGAAACGCACCTGGTCAACCCTCGGCTTTTGAGGCTCGGGACTTGGTGGTGGCGGCGGAGGTGGCTCTGCCTCATTTAATGGTGGCGGTGGCTGTAATACCACCTCTTCAATTTTAACCTTTTCTTTTGGCTTGGGTATAAAACCCTTGATTTTGTTAATGATTGTAGGAGCTGAGATCGCTAATACGAATAAGATAATCGTAATAGCCAATGCTTTTAAAGTATTTTTCGGATTGCTTTTACGCAATTCGTAAGCACCGTAAGCTTTGTTCCTATCAGAAAAAACAACATCAAGCCACTCAGGTTTCAGTATGTCAAGTTTTGATCCTAAAATAGCCATGACTTTATTTTGTTAATAATTATTTAAAGTAAGTTATTGATTAATACAAGCCAACGTCCTGCAATAGTTTGATCTCCACCGGAGTAATATCTACTATAGCGTACAATTTATTGTTGGTAATGTTTAGCTCATCAATAATGTCAATCATGTTTTTGTAGATTGATTTATCACTTGGCTTAACAATTACGAACATATCCTTGCCGGTTTTTTGCTTAATTTCCTGGCCTTTTTCAATTAATACTTTACGTATACCATCTTTACCATAGTTATCTACGGTTGGTGCCGAAAGCGGATCGGTAGGCGTACCTACAAACCACTCTAAACGATTGTCTTTACCTAAAAGAACGGTTACCGTTCTTGAAGCTGCAATTGGCTCCTGCTCCTGAGGATTTTCTTCGTTTTTATCCGGCATAGCCAAATCCATTGCTTTTGGCTTTGACAGGGTAGTAGTAAGCATGAAGAAAGTTACCAGTAAGAAAGCCAAATCTACCATTGCTGTTAAGTCAACACGGGTTGATTGCTTTTTACTTCTTACTTTTCCGCCCTTCTTACCACCCCCGCCGGAGGTATCTAATTCTGCCATTTTATATTACTTTCCTCTTAATGTTGTAATTAAACTAAACTTGTTTACTTCCTGCTTTTGCAAGATGGCAATGATGCGTTGAATGGTCGGATACTCTTCTTTGCTATCACCTTTAATAGTGATACGCAGCTCTTTGTTAGACAAGTTTTTGTTTACAACACGAGCTTCGTGTATCCAGTTATACAATTCGTTACTTACAGAGTCGGTTGGTATACCAGGCGCTTTAAAAGCTTTACGTTGGTCGGCGTCTAAATTGATGAACTGTTTTACCTGGCTCATTGGTACACCAATGTTAGGCATAACAGCAAAACGATCTAACTCACTTTGCGTAAAACCAATTTTATATTTTTCGCCCATACGCTGCAATAATTGCTTGCGCACTTCAAAACCTTCAACTCCGAAAAACACCTTACCTTTACCGCCAATGGTCATCGTTGCAATGTCGGTTTCCGGCAAAATAACCTGTGTTGCTGCTCCAGGGGTATCTACCGGAACGGGATCTTCAACCCTTGGTTTTGCCGTTAATATAAAGAAGGTAAGCAACAGAAACGCCACATCACACATTGCGGTCATATCTATCGACGTACTCTTTCTTGGAATTTTTACTCTAGGCATTTTATATTCTGTTCTTAAAAATCAATACTAAACAATTGGTTATTTATCAGACAACTGTGTCTGCCGATATTACTTATCATAATAACGGCAGATCAGCGTTTACCAATATTAGTATCTTGCTTTATTTTTGTGTGAAGCAGCAAATGTTTGTACAATGCTGAAACCGGTTTCGTCGATAGCGTAAGTCAGTTTATCAATTTTAGAAGTAAATACGTTGTAAGAGATAATTGACAATGCTGAAGTTGCGATACCCAATGCAGTGTTAATCAAAGCCTCAGAAATGTGAGATGATAACTCAGCCTGGTTAGGAGCACCTGAAGTAGCCAGTGTCTGGAACGCACCAATCATACCTACTACCGTACCTAACAAACCTACTAACGTACCTACTGATACTAAAGTAGCAATGATAGTAAGGTTTTGCTCTAACATTGGCATTTCTAAAGCAGTAGCCTCTTCGATATCTTTTTGGATAGCTAAAGTTTTTTGGTCAACGTCAAGGTTTGGCTCTTCTTCCATTTCACGGTATTTTTTCAAACCAGATTTGATAACGTTAGCTACCGAACCTTTTTGTTTATCACACTCTTGGCTTGCAGCCTCGATGTTACCTTGGTTTAAGAAAGCGTTGATTTTTCTAACAAAAGCATCAACGTTACCAGTACCAGAAGCTTTGCCAATAACAACAAAACGCTCGATTGAGAAAACAACCATCATCAGGAACATGGTCATCAGAACCGGTACAATCGGACCACCTTTGTGTACAGTACCGAATACGTCAACAGGCTCGCCTTTAGGATCGCCACCTTTATAATGACTGGCATCACCAAAAACAAAAATAAACAGTAATACAGCGATTACGAAACAAATAGGAATAACAAGAGAAGCGAAAGCACCTGAGTTACCTGAGCTTTCTTTTTTAACAGGAGTAGTTGGTTTTGATGGAGCGGTTGCCATTACTTTAAATTTAGTTTTAGTTTTTATTTATCTATTTAGTTAATTAAATATGCTCTTTAAACGAATAACAAATTTATAATTTTATGATTATAAAATTAAGCAAAATGTAATTCTTTACAATTATTTAATGTCAAACTTATTATTTGGTTTGTCAACTGGTTTATCTATTAACGCAATCCATTGCGTTTATTATGTTTAACCAAACAATTTTCTGCAATGAAAACCATTTTTTTTAATAATAGCAAGCTTTCAACATTAAAAAACTGTAACTAAAATGATATAGCCACTGCAATTTTCGTTATTTGGCTTGCTTAAAACAAAAACGGGTATCATCGGCTTCATTTCTGCTGCATTTCCAAATAAAACGATTGTTTTTTGCTAAACTTAAAACAAAATCAGTGTTTTTTAAAACGTTTTAGCAATATTAACTTAAGTTTCATGGTAATTTCACAAAAGACTAAAAACAATTAGCCGCCTGCCTTTTTAGCTTTATATCCATCCGAAGTTAAAATCTGGATTATTTTATCGCGGAAATCTCCCTGAATTAAAATCTCATAATCTTTTACAGAACCGCCAACACCGCACTTGGTTTTTAATACTTTTCCTAAAGCTTCTAAATCACTTTCGGCGCCGGCAAAACCTGTAATCCGCGTCACGAGTTTACTCCCGCCTTTGCGGTCCAGATAAATTTTTAGATTTTGCTGCTGAGGCGGTGGCGTAGTAATGCCATCCTGACTTCCGGCATCAAATTCAAAATCAGGATTGGTGGAATAAATCATTCCGCCGGAGAGGTTTTTATTTTTCTTGCTCATAGCTTACGCACTGTAACTGCTGCCCACAATTACCTTTAATGATAAAGGTACAATTTTGATGTCAATATCAGCACCCAGGTTTTGAGGTTCACCATCCAAATGTACGGGACCGGCAGCGTTGCGCGATACTTGTATGTTCTTTCCGCGAATAATTTCTACGTATTGCGATTTATCGGCTGTTTTATTAAACATACGCAGTCCCATTTCAGGAAAACGGTATAAAGGAAATGGTTTAATGACGCACACATCCAGCAGCCCATCCTGTACCGAGGCATGCGGAGATACGTGAGCATTATTACCATACTGTGAGGAGTTGGCAAAGCTCAGCATAAAAGCATCACGGCTGTAAGTCTTACCATCGATAACCATATCGTACCGCTGCGATTTATAACTGATGATTTCGCTTACCGCCGATTTAAAATAGGTAATAAAGCCCCGCTTGGTTTGCTGGGCAAAAACATGACTGATATGCGCATCGAACCCCATGCCGGCCATGTTAAAAAACCATTGCCCGTTTAGTTGCGCCGCATCTATAATTTGGGTATGATTGGTATTGATAGCTTGTATAGCCTTAACCGTATCCATCGGGATGCTCAGAAACCGGGACAAGCCGTTGCCCGAGCCAAAAGGCAATATGCCTAATGCGGCCTGGCTGCCTACCACGGCAGAGGCCACCTCGTTTACAGTACCATCCCCTCCTACGGCAATAATATTATGATGGGTAGTACTGGCTTCTTTAGCCAGCCAGTGAGCGTGCCCGGCCTCTTCGGTAAATACGATGGTAGGCTCAATGGCTTCTTTGTTAAGGTATTGCTTAATTAATTGCGGCACGTGCTCTTTAGATTTACCACCTGCTACCGGATTAATTACGAATAAAGCTTTCCTTTTCAACTATCAATACTTTTTCGGTATCAAAAGTAAGCCTATTTTCGGCTTTTGTAAAATTGTTTTACTTTTGCTGACTGATAGTGGACTGATTTGAAAATGTTGCTTTGAGCAACCGGATTGCAACCACGTAAAAAAGTGCTAAAACCTACGTAATCCTTTTTTACTCAATCCTTTCTTTTCTGGCCACTTGATTGCAACTTTTAATTTTGATAGAAATTTTATGCCTTATTTATTCACATCAGAGTCCGTTTCAGAAGGACATCCGGATAAAGTGGCCGACCAAATATCGGACGCGTTGATTGATAATTTCCTGGCTTTTGATGCCGACTCGAAGGTGGCCTGCGAAACGCTGGTAACTACCGGACAGGTGATTTTGGCCGGTGAGGTAAAATCAAAAGCTTATTTAGACGTACAAAAAATTGCCCGTGATGTAATTAACCGCATTGGTTATACTAAAGGTGAATATATGTTTGATGGCAGCTCTTGCGGTGTGTTATCGGCCATTCACGAGCAATCGCCAGATATTAACCAGGGTGTTGACCGCCAGAACAAGCAGGAACAAGGCGCCGGCGACCAGGGCATGATGTTTGGCTACGCTACCGTAGAAACAGACAACTATATGCCTTTGGCTTTAGA
>CAXYKR010000060.1:0-6325 GCA_964277815.1 uncultured Mucilaginibacter sp.
GATGCGTTCGGTACAAGTAATCAGAAAATTTTTGTCGAGCGAGCCGTACTCTGCAGCCAGGGCACTTACCCGTTGTTCGTGGGGGATTTGCAAGTTAATCAATGCGGTCTGCCGCATTTGCACCCACAGTGGTTTGGGGATAAAGCGTTTGCCAATAGTCTGGCTTTCGTCTTCGAGCCAAATGGTTATTGATTTGTTTTGTCTGTAAAGCTGCAGGGCCAGGTTGTTTTCAAACTGCTCTTGTGTGGGCTGCACCATTTTGTTTAATATACCGTATGATGAACCCTGATGCTGCGCCAGGTGTTCTAAATCAATGACCTGCTGGCCTCGCCGGGCAAGCTCGTGCAGGATGTGTGTTTTACCCGAGCCTGTCATCCCACCTAAAACTAATAAATCATAACGTGCCTCAAACTGTTGCAATGCCCATCGGCGATAATTTTTATAACCACCTTGGATGAGGTATACCTCAAAACCATACAAACCAAGCGCCCAGGCCATGGCGCCGCTACGCATGCCTCCGCGCCAGCAATGCACCGCCACCTTTTTTTGCGGCGCTATTTGCAAAGCGGTGCGTATAAAGCCCGACCACTTGCTGCCCGTTAAATCAAAACCCAGCAAAATGGCATCTTCGCGGCTTTGCTGTTTGTAGGTAGTGCCCACCTTCACCCGTTCTTCGTTGGTGAATAGCGGGATGTTATACGCACCGGGCACGTGCCCTTGCTCAAACTCGGCAGGGGTACGCACGTCTATCAAAGGCACCTTTTCGGGCAGGTTAAAATAATCGGTAATGGTTACAGAACGACTCATAGGCGGCTATGGATGCAATTAACAAAACCTAAAGCGCTTGTACAAATACAATAATAGGTTGGCATTAAATTCCTGCAGTTGTCAATAAGTGTAATTAGTTAAAGCACTATAAAATAACTTCTTAATCAATTACACCTAAACAATTTAAGCAACCTTCGTTTCTTTGCTCCGGCGGAACACAGAAATCAAAAATCCGATAATCATAATCACCGTGCCCGTCCACAAAAAGATGATGTACGGAAATTCAATGGCCTTCATCACGATGAATTTCTTCTCGCTTTCTTTTTGCTGATAAACGGTAATTTCTACCTTGCCTTTGTCGGGTAAAATTTTTGAGAGCCTTACTTTTAGTCCCGCATCATCTATCGTTTTGCCAAAGTCGAAGGCGTTACTGTTTTTGATGATATAAACCGGCTCAGTGGTGTAAGCTTTGCCATGCGTAAAAATTTTGAGTTGCGCACCCAGAGCCACATCGCCATTTTTGATAGGGATTTTTTCGACGCTAGCGTTTTTGTTAAGCCCGGTTAAAATCATATAACCTTCGCGGTAGCGGATGGTATCGCCCGGCGCCACTTCGTAAATCATAGGCGGGTCGTATTTCTTCTCACTGCCTGCTCCGGCGTGGTCGGCCGCATCCATTTTAGGTGCCGTGCTCACCATGTTCGACATTGTGATGTGCGTATACAAATCGTGGAACAGGTAATGTTTGGTATCGGGTGATGACGACAGTCCGCTGGTGCTGCCCTCGCCCTGCACGTTAGGCCTCAGGGTAAAGTTTTCATTCACATGGCCATTGTCGCCAATCACCTGGTAATTCACGTTGAAATAGTGGTTGAGGCCTTCTACGGTATCTCCCAAAAACGTTATCGAATACCGACCCATTTTTACCGGCTGATTTTTATACAGCAAAAGGTTTTCCTTAGGGTTTTCTTCTTTCGAAAAGTCGGCGCTAAAGCGTTCGCCCGTCACATTTTCAGATACCACTTTGCTCGTACCGGCAGCAATTAAAGCACCAACCAGCAACAGGCCAAACCCTAAATGGGCCACTGCCGAACCCGCCAGCTTAAACTTGCCCTTAAATGCATCGGCCAAAACGCCACCGTTAATCAGGATGGTAAGTACCGAACAGAATAGCACGGCTACAAAAATAAAACGCAAGGATGCCACATGAGCAAGATATGCGACGAATGCTGTAACTATAGCAGCTACCAAAACATGAATGCCCGTTTTAACAAAAAACGCTTTACTATCAGTATTCCGATACTTCAAAAACTGGGTTATGCCGCTCAGTAAAGTTATAACAACGGCAAATGCCGCCTGGATGATATTGTAATGTTTTACGGGTTCAACGGGCGGTGCCAATTTAGTATGAAACATAGCATTCCAAACCGGGACGGATGTCACCAAAACCAAATGAAAGCAGGACAGTGCCAGGAATACAGACCCCACAAAAAGCCAGAACTCCCTTGAGTAAGTTTCTTCGTCTTTTTTGGAAATGGGCAATTCTTTCCACCGGGTAACCAGAAAATAAACCGCCAAAATGGTGAACGCCGCCAGCGCAAAAACCAAATGCCAGAACATGCCGGTATCGGTAAACGAATGCACAGAGGTTTCGCCCAGGATGCCGCTGCGGGCCAAAAACGAGGAATACCAGACCAGTATAAAGCTAAGCAAAACCAAAAAGATAGCTGTGAAAAACGAATGTTTAGTGTTTTTAAATACAATAAGCACATGTAAGGCACCCACCAGCGTAAGCCACGGAAAAACAGAGGCGTTCTCGACTGGGTCCCAAGCCCAGAAACCGCCAAAGTTTAAAGCCTCGTAAGCCCATGCGGCACCCATCATTACGCCGGTACCTAAGAGCATGGCACCGATTAGCGCGTAGGTAATAGCCGGCTGCACCCAATCATGGTAACGGCGTTGCCAAAGTGCTGCAATAGCGTAGGCAAACGGAACAATTACCGATGCGAATCCTAAAAATACCACCGGCGGATGGATAACCATCCAGTAGTTTTGCAATGACGGGTTCATGCCCTTGCCATCCTTGATAAGCGAAAGATAATCTGGGTTGGAAAATATAGGGCCTTCGATGGCGTTGCGCAGCAGCAAAAAAGGCGAACTGCCAATCCGCGGGCCAAGTACCTCAACGCCTAAAATCATGGAGGTGAGAATGACCTGCGAAAACGCGACCACCGTCATCACCGGCTTTTCCCACGAGCCCGCTTTTTTTATCAATATTAAACCAAGCACCGCCTGCCAAAACATCCAGAGCAAAAAGCCGCCTTCCTGACCGTTCCAAAAGCCGGAAACCAAGAAATAGACCGGCAAAGCCCTCGAGGTGTATGACCAGGCATAATGGTACTCGAAATAATGATTATAAAGGATGTAAAATAAGCAAATACCAACACCGACAATAGCTAAAAAGTTACCGGTATAACTTAAACGGGCCATCCGCAGCCATGACTTGCCTTCAGGCTCAATAGACTCGCGAGTGGCAAAAAAGTAGCTGATGCACGACAACAGCGCCATGCCGAACGATAAAACAACTAAAAACTGCCCTGCATAACCGGGCAGCAAATGTTCGCCGTTATAATGTACTGTCATGAGGTTTACTTTGGTTTAGTAATGATGATTTTAGGGAAGGTGTATGGTTTTCAAAATTATCACTTGAGCAATAAACAATGTCAGCTGAAAGGTATTTGAGCTATTTATAAACGTTATAGATAAGGTGAGCTAGGCTTAATTTTTAAGAAGCTTTAATAGATTATTTTTGAGAGTTAGTTGCCAAGTTGGTATTTGAAGCAACGTTAGCCGAATTATATGTATCTGTTGTCAAAGTCAAATGTCTGTTATTTAAAAAGAACATTATTTTATTAATATTATATTTTTCTGCTCTAAATCGGAGGGCAGATCAAACTATCTTTACAACCTGGCGTTCTGTATACGGCCTGCCAAACAAGCCAATTGCCAATAATTGATGATTACAGACCCGCTGCAATTTACCGTTTCGCTGTTTCGTGACGTACCGCCTAAGCCCAATGTTAGGGTTTGCGTGATAGTACCCGTAAAAAATGAAGCCGCTGGATTGCGGCAGACGTTGGATGCGTTACGCTGTCAGCAAGATGCAAGTGGTGTGGCATTTCCGGCCGATATTTACGAGATACTGCTGCTCATAAACAACTCCAACGACGGCTCGTATCGTATTGCCAAAAAGTATCAACAGCAGCATCCCGAATTTCAATTGCACGTGGAGCAGATTAATCTGCCGGGCACATGTGCCAATGTGGGGAACGCAAGACGCTTGTTGATGGATGCCGCCTGTTACAGGCTTACCGCGAGAGGGAATGATACGGGTATTATTGCTTCTACCGATGGAGATACTATAGTAGATACCCAATGGCTGCACTATACCATCGCGGCTATAGATGCAGGCAATGATGCTGTAGGCGGCCGTATACTTACCCTTGCCGAAGTTAATGATGCGCGACCCTTTCACCTGCGCGACGTGACATACCGATGCCTGCTGGCCAGGGCCGAGGCATTGATTGACCCACAAATAAACGACCCGATGCCCAGGCACTTCCAGTTTTTTGGCGCCAGTATGGCGGTCACCTGTCGGATGTACCTGCGGGTTGGCCGTTTGCCGCGCGTGCCCCACCTTGAGGATATGGCTTTTTACGAGGCATTGCTTAAGCATGATGCCCGCGTCCGTAAAAGCTTTGATGTTAAAGTGTACACCTCAGCTCGTTTGCAGGGGCGGGTGGCGGTCGGCTTTTCTGAGCAGCTAACCAAGTGGGTAACCGACCAAAAATTGGGAAAGCTGCAAATGGTAGATTCGGCTACCGTGCTGCTGGCTAAATACCAGGCACGTAAGCGATTGCGTAATTGCTGGGACCGAAAATTAGTTGCTGGCAAAACCTGTCCTGAACTACTGTCCGTTGCACAAATAACCGGGATGCCGGTGAGCTGGCTTTACAGGCAACTTACCGATTCAGCATACTTTGGTGCCTTATGGGCCAAAGTCGAACCTTTGATTCATGAACAGGTATTGTTGATGCATCAGCCTCATGAGCCGGTAACAGAAGCCATTACTACATTAAGGCAGTTTGTAGCTGGATTTGAACCCGCTACTGTTTTTCAAACAAGTCCAGCCGATACGTATCTTCCCGCAGACCGTTTAAGTGCTTAAAAGGTTTATTATCGCCGCTTAGTTGTAAAAATGTTTCATGTACCTGGTCGCCGGTCAGTGGGTAATCATGCACCAATGGAGTCCAGTGCACCAGCAGCAGGTGACCGCCATTTGGCATATGGGCGATAATCTTTTGTGCCAGTTGCTGCAAATCGGGCATCGAAAGGTAGTAGCCAACTTCAGACATCACCACCAAATCAAAACTTTGCTCCGGAAACTCGTTAGGCACTTCCATTTTTTGCAAGATAACGTGCGGAGCATCGGCTAAACGTTGCCTGGCCCGTATGAGCGGTTTTTCTGCAGTGTCTATCGATAATAACGATCGGCATTTTTGGGTAAGCATGGCTGTCAGCACGCCAATCGAGCAGCCTATTTCAAACCCGTGCTGATAATTCGGGCGGGGTAGGGCCTTAACTGTGGCTTGGTATTTATTCCGTTCATATTCGCTGGTTTCAAATTTCCAGGGGTCATCATTATGGCGATAAACGTCGTCAAAATAACTTTCGGTCAGGGTTTGTCCGGGTGTGTTCATGTGGTAGTTGGTTCTTCTAAAAAGTATTCGGCCGGATGGTCAAAGTGCGATAGCATGTGTGCAGACAGGGTAAAGCCTTGCGGGTCATCATCAATGAAAGATGTAGTTTGCGATATATGTGCAGCAATGGCCTTGTGTTTTTGATGAATAACTGATGAGATGTCGACTTTAAAGACCGCCATCTCTCCGGCAAGGGGTAAATCTTTGGCATCGGCACGTTCCCAAAGCCAAACCAGGTATTCGAGCACCCGGCAGGGCAGGGCAGATAGACTGATAGCTTTTTTAACCAGTTGCCAGGTAGCCCGGTGGTCGGGATGCGGGTCACGCCGCCAGGGTACCAGTACAGTTTGCGGTTTGATGCCAGTGATAATTCTGGCCATTTCGTGGTAAGCGATTTCAAAATCAGCATGGCCGGTGTGCGGTACCTGGCTGTCTTTTAAACGCATAAAGTGAACGTAGTCAGCGGATATGTTCAAGACGTCGGCCGCGGCCAACAACTCATCCTCCCGGAGTTGCACCAGTTTCTGAGCCGTGTACTTTTTTGAGTTTGGGTGCGACATGCTGCCATCGCTCACCAGCAAAATGTGAACAGGCACCCCAGCTTGTCGTAACAACGCCATCGTACCGCCGCAACCTAACGATTCATCATCAGGGTGTGGGCCAATTACCAGCGTGGGGCCAAAAGATTTTAACGCGTCTAACCCCAAAGGTTGGGCATCCTTAAGCCAGTTATTTTGCGGCATGCCAAAGTCTTTGAGTAGTTTCCTGATTTAACACATACTCACCAATGGCTACCA
>CAXYKR010000061.1:0-11112 GCA_964277815.1 uncultured Mucilaginibacter sp.
ATTTCTTGGGTAAGCGATTCTTTTTTACATGCTGAAAGTCATGTATGAACTTCGAAGCGTCAGAATGAATAAGCGCCTTAAAGTTGGAAACCAGTCAGTTTTGTACAACCGGTAAGTAGTAATATTATTTTTGTGATAACCTGGTCTGTATTTAAAAATTACAGATTTATTCAATTCTAACAGCGACAGTTGCTACTGGGTCACGCTCGAATAAAAATGAATATAGTGGATAAGATATTTTATCAGGTCGCGCCCTAAACGGAACAGATCCATCAAATTTATTATCGAATAACAATCGAGGAGGAACATAGTTGTAATTTATAAAATGTTCTTCTACGAGAGCTTTTGCAGTATTGATGTAATGTTGATTAACATCCATAAATTCATTGTCCGCAGATACGCAATTTACCAATAAAGGGACTTTCGTTCGCTTAATCTGTGTTTCGTGAAAAACTTGAACGGATTCTTCAAAAAACAAAGTATAATAGTTCGTCAATAACGAAATCTTCACATTTAAGGCACAGGTACTCATGATGTAATCCATACTGCGCTCTTTAAATTTAATATGATAAGCCAGGTTTGGAAATTGTCTAAAAGACCAATCATGTACTTCCAACTCTTGAAATAGCTTTTGAAACCCGGTTAATAAACTTTTATGATTTGAAAGCAGGCTATCAAATTGGCCGAATGAAATGTTGTCTCCACTGTTTGGCTCAACGTATAAAATGTTTAATTTTTGACGAACTATTTCATCAATGTTGGGGTAAACAGTATTTGACAACCTGGACATAGGATCATCGAACAAAACTTCATCCGTACTTATAGGATAGAACAATTTGATTGCATCTACTAAATTATTTACAGTATCGGTATATTTCATAGATTTATGGCGTTTCGCAAAACGTTGCTTGTTTTACAGGATATATTCCAGAACATGGTCCCGTTGAGAAAGAACTTCCCCGTCTTACAACATTAAGGTTCAGTTCCAGTAATAGAAGAAATTCCGCGTAAATTCCTGAATAACCCATGTCAGGCCCCCTTGCAATCAAGATAGGATAAAGTTCAGTAAGTGCGCTATTATAAGCAGCAATGAATAGATTGCTTGCATCGTTGCTGTTGATCCCATAAGATGGAATCTCCCAACAGCTGCTGCCATAAGAAATAGGGATGGTAATCGAGTTATTAAAGATTACAGTAAAACCTAGGCCATCTATTGTCCCTGTGAAACTACTTCCTGTTGACTGGTTAGGGTAGTAACCGCACAAATATGATCTAATTGAACCAAATGTCACGGAGTTTTTAGGTCCGTCTGGATCCCTTGTTTCTCCTTGTCCATCTTTTCCGCCGCCGTCTCCGTTGACACCGCCAGGGTTATTATTATCCGTACCTCCACCTGGATTATTACCTCCATCACCTGTTCCGCCTGGGCTAGTAGTGCCACCACCGCCACCACTGCACTGGATAAATACTGAACCAATGAATGTATTAGCGCAACCATGGAAGTCTTGATAAGGGTCCTCAGAGGTTCCTGCCCATTCGCAAACGACTCTGTACAGGTTAAGAAAATACCCGCAATTGTCGGTGCTGATTTTCTTTCTGGCTGAAACGGATTGAACTTGCTTTTGGCTTGGTAAAGCGTTAAATGATACTCTTCCTGCTATTGATCCTTGTGCGTAAGTGTAACCATTCAAAAATTTTCGATCAAAACTGAAGAACATTATCAGCCCTGTAAACGATGAGGGTACCTTTCGATAATGAAGATTGGCAAGGGTAGTAGGCGTATTACTGTCAGAGCGGTCTTCAATCGCTTTCATGAAGAAATAGATTTTTACACCATTCTTTTTCTCAATGAACACCGCAGTTGTTTTATTGTTATAGCTGTTTCTATTTCCTTCAATTGCATCTAAAGCAATCAAAGCGGAATCAGATTTGACAGAGAATTCTGTTACATTGGTGCTGTCATCTAACTTATACTTTACGCCAGTATCCCATAGAACATTTGAGGATGTGATTATCGGACTCGGCTTCTGTTCGTCGAAAGAATTACTCTTTTTTAGGCCACCTTTACTTAAAATAGCGCTATTGAAAACGGATTGATAAGAGGCTGGATCAATCAGAGAAGGCTTGTCATTTGTTACAACTGAAGAAAAGTCTTTTCGGCAACTATAAAGAAGTCCTGTAATGGCACCTAAGAGCAATAAAAGTGGTGCAAAATAGCGTATTTTTGGACGCTTGTTTTTATCCATGTTAAAAAAGGTTTAGTGAAACCAAATATAGATTTTGTTTGCATCCAACTACAAAATGCCATTAGACATTAATATGGCCTCAAACATCTGCGGGTAGATTATTGTAGAGCCTTTCTCCGTCCCTAACAGACTTTTGAATTTGGTAAAAGTATTGCTTAATTTTGCGTCAAAGCAATATAGCTTTTAAAGAAAGTGGGCAAATAGTGGGCACCGACTTTTTTACAACTTTGTAACCACTTGTTATTTAGCAATATAAACAATTATTATATGTCATCAGTAGAAACTACTTACGTTAAATACAAAGTAAAAGATATGTCTCTGGCCGATTGGGGCCGTAAGGAGATTGAATTAGCTGAGGCTGAAATGCCTGGGTTAATGGCTTTACGCGCCGAGTTTGGTGCATCAAAACCTTTGGCCGGCGCCCGTATTGCAGGTTGTTTGCACATGACTATTCAAACTGCCGTTTTAATTGAAACACTGGTTGAGTTAGGTGCCGAAGTTACCTGGTCATCTTGTAATATATTCTCAACCCAGGACCATGCTGCTGCCGCTATTGCTGCTGCCGGTATTTCCGTTTATGCCTGGAAAGGGATGAACGCCGAAGAATTTGACTGGTGTATTGAGCAAACTTTATATTTTGGCGAAGACCGCCAGCCGTTAAACATGATTTTAGATGACGGTGGCGACTTAACCAACATGGTATTAGATAAATATCCTGAATTGGTTGGCGCTATCAAAGGTTTATCTGAAGAAACTACCACCGGTGTACACCGTTTATACGAGCGTGTTAAAAACGGTACACTGCCTATCCCGGCTATCAACATCAATGATTCGGTTACCAAATCTAAATTTGATAATAAATATGGTTGCCGCGAATCGTTAGTTGACGCTATTCGTCGTGCAACCGACGTGATGATGGCTGGTAAAGTAGCTGTGGTTTGTGGTTACGGCGACGTGGGTAAAGGATCGGCCGACTCATTGCGTAACGCCGGTGTTCGTGTGATTGTAACTGAAATTGACCCGATTTGTGCTTTACAAGCTGCAATGGAAGGTTTTGAAGTGAAAAAACTGAGCACTGCTATTGCTGAAGCTGATATTGTAGTAACTGCTACCGGTAACTGCGATATTGTACGTGAGCAGCATTTCCGCGCCCTGAAAGATAAAGCCATCGTTTGTAACATCGGTCACTTCGACAACGAAATTGACATGGCCTGGTTAAACGGCGCTTACGGCGATACTAAAGTGGAAATCAAACCACAGGTGGATAAATACACCATCGAAGGTAAAGACGTAATCGTACTGGCCGAAGGCCGTTTGGTAAACTTAGGTTGTGCTACCGGTCACCCAAGCTTTGTAATGTCTAACTCGTTTACTAACCAAACTTTAGCGCAGTTAGAGCTTTGGACTAACGGTGATGCTTACGAAAACAAAGTGTATACTTTGCCTAAACATTTGGACGAAAAAGTAGCTCGTTTACACTTAGCTAAAATTGGCGTTGAGCTGGAAGAATTAGACCAGTACCAGGCTGATTATATCGGCGTAACCGTTGATGGTCCGTTTAAACCGGAGTATTACAGATATTAATCGTTTTTTAGATATAGATAAGAAGGGATGCAGCTTTAAAACTGTATCCCTTTTTTGTTGTGTTCACAACTTCTCAAAAGGCACATCGCTAATCCTGTACATCTTCCAGTCTTTATAATCAAAGTGCCACCATTCTACTTTAAACACGGTGAACTCGTGGGCTTCCATTTTACTGCGTAACAGGTCGCGCAGGCGGCGTTGTTTGGCGGTGCCACCGGTATAGTCGGGATAAGAGCGTTCGCTCATCTCATCATAAGCGCCGGTCATTTCCACTTCTTTGCCGGTTTTAAGGTCATACAAAGATAAATCAACCGCGCAGCCACGGTTATGCCTCGAGCCGTTTTTGGGGTTGGCTACAAATTGCCGGTCTTGGGGCTTGGTTACGTCCCAAAACAGTTTGGTGACCTGCCAGGGGCGGTAGCCGTCAAAAATCAGTAGACCATAACCCAAGGGTTTCAGCTCATGGTTTACAGCCGCCACAGCCAGGGCGGCATCGCGCTGTAAAAAGGCACGCGGCTGACTGTACACCGCTCTGCCAGCCAAATTATTTTTAGTAGCGTAGCGTATATCCAGTTTTAGCGTGGGGTCTATTTTTATAAGTTCCACCAGGTCGGTAGGTTTAAATTGCCCTTTTTCTTTAGGCATACGGACCGCGCAACCCAACAGCAGGTAATAAATAGTGCTGACAACCAGTAAACTTAATAGTCTTTTCACTGTAGTAAAATAGAGGAATTTAAATCCTCCTGCAAATGCACAAATTAAATATCTTAGGATTATCAGCCCGCCACTATATGTTTAAACCTGCCCAACTTTGTAAAGCTCTTTTGCTGATTTGTGTTATAGGCTTTGCCGCCTGTAAAAATGATAAGCAAGGCGGCGACATGACTGTATCCAGTTACTTTAAAGATAGTACAGCCGGCGCCAAAACCGGTGGGGTACAGGTTATTTCGATTAATACGCCCAAGGGTAAGTTTAATGTTTGGACTAAAAAAATAGGCAACAACCCGAAAATTAAAGTGCTTCTGCTCAATGGCGGTCCGGGTGCTACGCACGAGTATTTTGAGTGCATGGAAAGCTTTTTACCCAACAAAGGCATAGAACTGATTTACTATGACCAGTTGGGCTGCGGCAATTCGGATAACCCCAAAGATACCTCGATGTGGAGCCTGCCCCGGTATGTGGAAGAGGTAGAACAGGCACGCCAGGCTTTAAAGTTGGATAAAGATAACTTTTATTTACTTGGCCATTCGTGGGGTGGTATTTTGGCCATAGAGTATGCCTTAAAATATCAAAATCATTTAAAAGGACTGGTGATTTCTAACATGATGGCAAGTTGTCCGGATTATGGTAAGTATGCCAATGATGTACTGGCCAAGCAAATGGATCCTAAAGTGCTGGCTAAAATCAGGGCTATTGAAGCCAAAGGCGATTTTAAGAATCCAGAATATATGCAGTTGCTGATGCCTAACTTTTACGCCAAGCATATTTGTCGCATTCCTCTCAATCAGTGGCCAGAGCCCATCAATCGCTCGTTTAGCAAAATGAATGAGTCGTTGTATGTTACCATGCAGGGACCAAGCGAGTTTGGTGTATCGGGAAAGCTCGAAAAATGGGACCGTAAAGCCGATTTACCAAAAATCAAGGTACCAACTTTAACTATCGGAGCAGAAGGTGACACCATGGACCCCAAACACATGGACTGGATGTCGAAACAATTGCCAAACGGGAGTTACCTGTATTGCCCCTATGGTAGCCACCTGGCTATGTACGATGACCAGGATAACTACATGAAAGGCTTAATTAAGTTTATTGAAGCGGTTAATAACGGTAAAAATAAGGTGTTATTGTAACTGTAACAGCAAAGTTGTAAGCAGATTAGATTAGTGTTAAAAAATGTGAAATAAAAAAATCACGTTTTACGGGTAGATATATTGCGCAAAATTTAAGCGCATATATGAAAACCCTGGTTAACCTGCTCGTGCTTGTAGTGCCGGCCCTGCTGATGCAAAGCTGTAAGAAAAAAGACGATACTACTGATGCGGCAGCCACTTCAACACCAATTTTGCAAGCCTACATCAACGGCACGGTTTGGACGCCTGATACCTTAAGTGCCGCCGTTACTTATACAGCTGCCACCGGAATAAAAGAATTTAGCTTTACCGGTACCAAAAGCCAGAAAAGAGTAATAACCAGCGTTAAGCAAAGTGATGCCAATAACAGCGCTTTTCCGTTGGCTACATTTAAGGTTGATGGTACACCTACCTCGCCGGTGGCCATGAGTTTGTACACACAACAACTTACATCAGCCGGGAATTATGATTTTGTATTATACGGAACGGCTGCCGAGCCCGGCTCCGGCTCGGTTACTATATCTGCAGTAGATACGGTGAAAAAGACCATCACCGGTACTTACAGCTTTACGTCAAGCAAACTCAATTATGACGAAAATGGGAACTATGTTTCTATTACTTTAGGAACAATTACGTCGGGGCAATTTAATGGCATGCCTTATACGTTTAAGCGAAATTAACAGATAGCTTAAGAGTTATAAACAAAAACAGGGTATCCGCTTTAAAACGGATACCCTGTTTTTGTTTAAGCCGAATTGCCGCTTATTTAATTTCTATCTGGCGGCTTACGCTTTTGGCTTCTTCTTTTTTGGCTACGTCAATTTTCAGTACGCCGTCGTTATATACGGCATCAATCTGGCTGTCATCAGCGCTTTCAGGCAGGGTAAACGAACGTACGAAAGATGAGTAGCTAAACTCACGCTTGTTGTACTTTTTGTTGTTTTCGGTTTGTTCGTTACGTTGTTCAACAGCAACGGTTAATACGCCGCGCTCGGTCGAAATTTTAAAATCTTGTTTGTTTAAACCCGGTGCGGCCAACTCAATGTGGAATTTTTCCGGAGTTTCGCTGATGTTTACTGCCGGTACACGTGATACCAAACGGTCGGACACAAAGGCATCGTTAAAAAATGATTCGAAAATGTCGTTAAAACCTGGCATTACAGCGTTACGGCTTTTGTCATTATTCCATTTAACCAAACTCATAGTTTTTTCCTCCTAAATGTTTTAAAATGAATGAACTATAAATAATTAATTAACTTGAATCCGTATAAAGTTTATCAAGCTTAATGCCAAATATTAATCTGTATGATAAACTTTTAACTTACATGAGTTGAGTGGTGCTGAGAGTGAAAAATTTTCGTGTTTGGCTGTCAATTTTTCTCCATTTTTTCTGTCAATTTTTCTGCGAAAATGTCAAAACATCCAGTTGGTATTATGCGTTTAACGTTACCATTAAAATTCCGTTCGTTTTATATTAGCTAAATCTTAAATTTATTGAAAAAGATACTGGGTAGATAAATTAAGCAGATAAAAAGTATAGAAGGTTATTTGATGCAGGGTACAAATCAGTTACAGAACGAACATTTAGCATCTGATTCAACTCAATGGTTGGCATTAATGCCAGTTGCGGCATTTACTTATAATCAGCACGGGCACATTACTGGTTTTAACGAACTTGCCCTCAAGTTATGCAAACATGCATTTGAAAATGAAAGCCAGTTAACCAACTGGTCTGCCTATTTAAAACAGCCGGACGGAAAGCCTTTTTTGGCGGGGCAAGACCCGGCCAGTATAACCGCCTCAAACACCAGGAATATTGATGGCGAAGAGTTGCTGTATGCGCCTGATGATAGTACGAGTTATCGGCTAAAATGGTATACCAAGGCCCGTTATAATGACCAGAATACATACCTGGGTGGTGTAGGTACTTTAGTAGAGACTGCAATTGCACCACATAACGATGAGGAGAAACAGGCCCTGCTGGCAGCCATTGTAGATACCTCTGACGATACTATATTGAGCAAAACGCTTAAAGGAATTATTACCAGCTGGAATAAATCTGCCGAGCAAATGTTTGGTTATACCGCCGATGAGGTTATTGGAAAACATATTTCTATTCTTATCCCACCCTCGCGTTTGCACGAAGAAGATTATATCATCAGCAACATTACACAAGGGAAAAAGATAGACCATTTTGAAACCATCAGAATTACCAAATGGGGGATGGAAATTCCGATTTCGCTTTCGGTTTCGCCGGTGCTGGATAGTAAGGGACGCGTTATAGGTGCATCAAAAATTGCCCACAACATCAGCTTACAAAAGGCTGCCGGAAACATTCTGAAGAATTACACGCAGAGACTGGAAATCATTAATTCGGTAAGTAAGATTATTTCGGAAGAGCTTGACCTTAATAAAATCCTGCAAAAGGTAACTGATGTAACTACCGAACTTATCGGCGCTCGCTTCGGCGCTTTTTTCTATAATACGGTGAACGAAAGCGGCGACGCTTTTATGCTTTATACCTTGTCGGGCGCACCTAAGGAAGCTTTTGAAAAGTTAGGTATGCCCCGGCATACGTCGTTGTTCCGCCCGTCGTTTTTAGGGCAGGGTATCATCCGTATTGACGATGTTACTTTAGATGAGCGCTACGGGCAAAATCATCCCAATAAAGGTATGCCGCAGGGGCATCTCCCGGTAAGGAGCTATATGGCTATCCCGGTAGTATCCCGGTCGGGCAGGGCCATTGGTGCCTTACTATATGGGCACCCTGAAGTCGGTAAATTCACCGAAGAGCATGAGGCATTGGTAATTCCGATAGCAGCTCAGGCTGCCGTAGCCTTAGACCATGCCAAGCTTTATGAAGAGGTTAAGGGGCTTAATGATAAGAAAGACGAGTTTATAGGCTTGGCCAGCCACGAGTTAAAAACACCACTAACTAGTGTAACCGGTTATTTGCAGATTTTAAACCGGATGATTGATGCCGAGCAGCCCAAAAAGTTTGTAACCAAAACCATACAACAGGTTAAACGGTTATCGGCCCTGGTATCAGACTTATTGGATATTTCGAAAATTGAAGCCGGTAAATTACAGCTGGCCGAAGAGCATTTTGATATACATGGTGTTGTTACAGATGCGATTGAGCTGATACATCAGTCGTACCGTACCCACGAAATTAAGTTGATGGCCGATGTGGAGAGTTTACAAATTTATGCCGACCCTCAGCGCATTGAGCAGGTAATCATCAACCTGCTAACCAATGCCATCAAATACTCCCCTAAGGCTAACAGCGTAGAGGTAAGGCTCAGTCAAACAGGGAACGAAGTGCAAATTAGCGTAAAAGATTTTGGCTTGGGTATACCAACCGAAAAGCGACAGCAGATATTTTCGAGATTTTACCGGGTGGATGATTTGAGTCCTAACATATCAGGCTTGGGTATAGGGCTATACATATCGCACGAAATTATGAGCCGGCACGGCGGTAAACTGTGGGTAGACAGTACCTTGGGGCAAGGCAGTACTTTTTGGATGAGTTTGCCAATCGGCGACGTTTAATCTACAGGTAAAACTTCACCATTTGCCGCCAGTACCTGGGCCGGTGCGCGTCATTGTCCCAAATGTAAAACTGGTGCGCAATTCCTTTAGACCGCAATAATTCTGAAAATGCCAGGTTACCGGGCAAAAACGGGTCTGTTTCACCAATCACTATTGTAATGTCCAGTTGTTTAATGGTGTCAATCAGGTCCTGGTCAACCATGTTCGACATATACTGCCGGGGCATGTTAAAGTAAATATCTTCGTCGCGGTAACCGTCAAACAAATCGTCGTAATTAGGCAATTGTATGGTAAGGTCGTAGCGGCCACTCATACCGGTAACCTTGGTAAATAGTTGGGGGTGTTTAAGCCCTAAGTTTACGGCATGATAAGCGCCCATACTGCATCCAGCTACGTCTAACCTGTAACCGCCGTTTATTTTACGCATAAAAGGCAGTACCTCGTTAATCAGGTAATTTTCGTACTGGATGTAGCGGGCTATGCGGCCTGCCGGATGAATGTTTTTGTTGTAAAAGCTTTCGGCATCAACACTGTCTACGCAAAACAACTGCAGTTCGCCGTTTTCCAGCTTGTCAAACAACGAGCCTACAATGCCCCAGTTCTCGTAGTCGTAAAACCGGGCCATACGAGTCGGGAAAAACAATATCGCTCGCCCGGCATGGCCAAATACCAGCAGCTCCATCTTACGCTTGAGCGCTTTACTAAACCAATGATGATATGCTCTTTCCATGGGTTGTATCAGGTATTTATAATCAGGTGTCCAGGTTTTTGCATAATCATCAGGTTTTAAATCAACGCGATAGCTGCTTGGTAATGAGCTGCGTCCAGAGTTCATAGCCCTTGGGCGTCATGTGCAGCGAGTCGGTGCCGTAATATTCTTTATTCGGGTTCCGGCTGGCATCAAGCATGGCTTCAAAAATATTGATGAAGCGCCAGTTATTATCCTGCTTTATAATTTCGCTTTCAATCAGGTTATTAGCATATCTAAACTGGTCGGCCAGGTGCCAGCGGCTGGGGCTGGGTTTTATAGAAACAAAATAGCAGGGCAAATCGCCAAAGCGCTCCCGGGCTTTTACCACCAGCTGTTCAAAAAATATAAAAACTTCTTCTGGGTTGCGGCCATCGCTCAGGTCGTTATCGCCGGCGTAAACAACCAGTCGTTTAGGATTTAACGACGTCATGAGCCTGTCGAAGAACCAAACGCAGGCAGCCAGGGTAGACCCACCAAAACCAAGGTTAACGGGTTTATATGCTGCAAAATCGTTGTTCAGGCTTTCCCATAAACGTATACTCGAACTACCATAAAATAAGGTTTCGGGCTGATAGGGTAATTCCCTTATTTTCTTTTCAAGGCCTTTCACCTCATCTTCGTACCAATGCATGGGGGTAATATATAAAAGTAGTTTTAACTTTTAATGAAGCGCTTAAAAGTTGATTAAAATTCAGTTAGAAAAAGGCAATATTTTTAAATATGCCGTTAAAATAATACGGCAAATTATAGCATCAGTAAGGGTTTTACTCCAAATAGTAATAACTTGTAAGCCAATTAATATCACTCGGTAATATGGCAGCAAACAAAACCGTTGAAACTAGCCACAGTGTAACCGATTTTATAAATACGATTAAAGATGATGTCCGTCGTGCCGATTGCATTAAGTTAGATTCGCTGATTACGTCTCAAACGGGATTGTCACCTAAAATGTGGGGCAGTGCCATTATCGGCTATGGTAGTTATCACTACAAGTATGAAAGTGGTCATGAGGGTGATGCCCCGTTGGTAGGTTTTGCCTCGCGGGCAAACGCTTTGGTGCTGTACCTGGCTATCGATTTTGACACCAAATATGAGTTGTTGCAAAAGCTCGGGAAACATAAGGTGGGTA